>NZ_JBQENT010000061.1:0-25707 GCF_052044855.1 Metabacillus sp. 22489 | reverse complement strand
CCGTATGCTCATATTTTGGTTGGGGAACCAAAAATATTTTAGCACCACGGAAGAGTTTTTTTAATACCACGCTGAAAGCTTTTTGGAACCCTAGGCCTAGCCTAGGGTTTTCTTTTACACAATAAAAAAGACCAGCTTCATCGTATGACGAAACTGGTCTTTAACAAGAAAATCAATTTAATTCTTCTAATGTTTCATTAAATTTTTCAAAGAATAAATCTGCTTCCTCTTGTTCATAAGCATCCCCTGTTTTATCTGGAAGCGGTGGTAATTCCTCAATAGATTTTAATCCGAAATATTCGAGAAACTCTTTTGTCGTTCCATATAATATTGCTCTACCCGTTCCTTCCGCTCTGCCAACTTCTTTAATTAATGCCTTTGTTACTAGAGTATGAATCGGTCTTTCTGTTTTCACACCACGTATTTCTTCAACTTCAGCTCTTGTTATTGGCTGACGGTATGCAATAATCGCTAAAGTTTCAAGTGCAGCTTGTGAAAGTGAAGTATTAACAGGTGTTTCAACTAAACGTTTTAAATAAGGAGAATGCTCCTTTTTCGTAGTTAGTTGATAATGCCCTGCAACTTCCACTAATTCTATCCCTCGTTCTTTCGCCTGATAGCCTTTTTCTAAATCTTTCAGAATTTCAAGTACTTCCTGTTCTTCAAGATCAAGAACAGTTACTAATTGTTTTAAAGAAAGCCCCTCATCCCCAGAAGCAAATAGTAAAGCTTCGACAATTGATTGCCATTCTATTAATCCAAAGGACATGACGCTATTCACTCCCCATAATAAAAATATCTGCAAAGTTATTTTCTTGTTCAATCAAAATCAAATGCGATTTCATTAATTCTAAAATAGCCAAAAACGTAACAACTAAATGGTCCTTATTACCTGAAGGAAACAAATCAGCAAACCTGCGTCTACCTGGATGAGTTCGCAAATCCTCTAAAATTTCCTCCATTCTCCTTTCAATCGGTATTTCTTGTCTCGTAATCTTTGTCTGTAATGGCTTTTGTAGTTTTTTTCGTCTTAACATTTTTTGAAAGGCACCTAGCATATCATATAATGTTACATTTAGAGAATCCATTTGATTTATCGTCTGTGTTCCATATTCACTTAAATCACTTGGAGCTTTTGTATAAACTTGTGCTCTCTCCTCTTCAAGTTCCCGTAAATCTTCAGCTGCTTCCTTATATTTTCGATATTCAATTAATCGTTGCATTAGTTCTTCACGTGGGTCTTCCTCAGGTTCATTGATATATTCATCATCAAAAAGCTCCTCCTCTTGTTTAGGAAGTAGCATCCTACTTTTTATAGACAATAGTGTAGCAGCCATAACTAAATATTCCGAGGCAACATCAAGCTCTAAAACTTGCATCGTATGAATATATAGCATGTATTGTTCGGTTATTTCAGATACCGGTATATCATATATATCAATTTCTAAACGATTTATTAAATGAAGGAGCAAATCCAAAGGTCCCTCAAAAGCATCAATTTTCACATGATACTGCAATCTTTATCCCACCATTCTTACAAGTAGCCACAATTTAGTATAGAATAAATTCCTCCTATGTCCAATAATATTTCAAAAATTACTTTATATAAAACGAAAAGAAAAACTGTATGAAATAGACTGCTGCCCATACAACTCAGCAAATTGCTCATATATTACAAATGTAAAGCTAATCATTAAGGAGGAATTTAATATGGGTGAACAAGGTTTTAATTATGGCGGAGGATTTGCCTTAATCGTTGTATTATTTATCTTATTAATCATCGTTGGTGCTGCGTGGGTTTATTAATGGAAACAAGGTTGCTGTCTATCAGCAGCCTTTTTCATCTAATCTATGTTAAACTAATTTAACATAAAGTCGTATTTTAGACGAAGGATATGAGGTGCCTTATATGTATGATAAAGAATATATCGACTTTCTCGTACACTTTCATTGTGATCGCGATTATTTTGAATGCCATGAAATTTTAGAAGAACATTGGAAAAAAGACCCACCTAAAAAAAGAAAATCCTATTGGGTTGGACTTATTCAAATTGCAGTCGGATTATATCATCAAAGAAGAGGCAACTTTGCCGGTGCTTTTAAAATGATTTCAAACGCTTTACGTATACTTACTAAGGAGCAATTAGCCTTATCAGAGCTTGGGTTACATAGCAATGATTTATTAAAACAGCTGAAAATTAGAAAAGCTGAAATTCTCGAAGAAAAAGCTTATTATAGCATAAATCTTCCGATTAGCGATGAGAATTTATTAGCGTTATGTATGCAAAAATGTGAGATACAACAAATTCCTTGGGGAAAAGAAAGTAATCTAACAGACGATGACTTAATTCATAAACATATAAATCGCGATAGAAAAGAAGTAATTGAAGAAAGACTAAAACAATTGACAAAGCGAAAAGAAAAAAGAAAAGACACAAAATGAAAAAAGCTTGATTTCTCAAGCTTTTTCATCTTACTATATCGTCTTAATTATTTTGTTCATCGTTACTTTGGCACTTCTCAAGAAATGCTTCTGTTTCCTCATTAGGTATAACTGATTTATTTTTGTACATGTCTTTTAGAGCATTAACCATCTGCTTTCCAATACCTTGACCTCTGTGTGAAGGATTTACTGAAATGTGTTGGACTTCAACAGTTTCTTCGTCTTTAAAAATAACACCTATTGCTCCAATGATGTCCTCATCCTGTTTCCAAAGAAACAATTGCCAATTTTCGTCTGTCTCGTATTGTTTAATTGTTGATTGTAATTGCTTTAAATCCTTTTCAGCTGGCATAAAAGACAAAAGACCCATCGCAATTTTTTCAAAACTTTTTTTAAAGCGTATTAACATATATACCCCTCATTAACAAAATAGCTTTCTTAAAAAGCAAATGTACTTAGTAACTGAATAATACCAAATTTATATAAATACTTCACACAACATTATAAACAGTTTCCTAGTGGTTTTAAACACTTTTCCTAAAAATTAATCGATAACCTTTAGTAAATTTGACATTTCAATTGCAGTAACAGCCGCTTCATATCCTTTATTGCCAGCTTTAGTTCCTGCTCTTTCTACTGCTTGCTCAATTGTTTCAGTTGTTAAAACACCAAATACAACAGGTACACCAGTTTTTAATGCAGCTTGAGAAATTCCCTTTGCTGCTTCATTACAAACATAATCATAATGTGTTGTAGCACCTCTAATAACGGTTCCTAAAGTTATGACAGCATCATATTTTCCTGATTGTGCTAATTTATTTGCAACAAGAGGTAATTCAAAAGCACCTGGAACCCAAGCAACCGTTACGTTCTCCTCTTCAACTCCATGTCTTCTTAATCCATCCTCTGCACCAGTTAAAAGCTTTGATGTAATAAACTCATTAAAACGAGCAACAACAATCGCTATTTTCAATCCACTACCAATTAAATGTCCTTCAAATGTTTTCATCATAATTCCTCCATAATTTTGTTTAATCTATCAACATTAGCTATTTTAGCTAAATTTTTATTTGTTTAAAAATGTAAATAATGACCTAATTTTTCGTTTTTAGTTTTTAAATAATGTTCATTTTCTTCTCTTGCAGGCATTTCGATTGGTATCCGGTCATTTACCGTTAACCCATACCCTTCTAAACCTGCAATTTTTCTTGGATTATTTGTTAATAAATTCATTTTTTCGATTCCAAGATCTTTTAGTATTTGCGCACCAATTCCATAATCCCGAAGATCTGAAGGAAAGCCTAGTTTTTCGTTAGCTTCAACTGTATCATACCCTTGCTCTTGAAGCTTATATGCCCTCATTTTATTTAATAATCCGATACCTCGACCCTCTTGTCTCATGTATAAAAGGACACCTTTTCCAGCCTTTTCAATTTGCGCCAATGCTGCATGTAATTGCGGTCCACAATCACAGCGATAAGAGCCGAAAACATCTCCTGTTAAACATTCAGAATGTACCCGAACTAATACAGGTACTTCACTATTTATTTCGCCTTTTATTAAGGCAACATGTTCCTTCTGATCAAGTAAATTTGAATAACCAATTACCTTAAAGACTCCATATTCTGTCGGAAGGTCAATTTCAATTTCTCTTTTCACTAGCTTTTCACTTTGATTACGGTATTGAATTAAGTCTTTTATTGTAATGATTTTTACTTGAAGTTGTTTAGCTAGTTCTAATAAATCTGGAACTCTTGCCATTGTTCCGTCTTCTTTTATAATTTCACAGATAACTCCACCTGGTTTCGCACCACATAAAATTGATAAATCAACAGCTGCCTCAGTATGTCCTGCTCTTCTTAAAACCCCACCTTCCCTTGCGACTAATGGAAAGGTATGACCTGGGCGTTTAAAATCTGAAGCCTTTGTATCTTCATCTAAAAGGGCTCTAACTGTATCAGCACGTTCAAATGCGCTTATTCCCGTTTTATTTGTTTTATAATCAACGCTAACAGTAAATGCTGTACCGTGTGGGTCTGTATTATGTGATACCATCGGAAACAAATCTAATTTATTAGCCTGTTTTTCTGTAATAGGTACACAAACTAATCCACGTCCATGTTTAATCATAAAATTAATAGCCTCTGGAGTGATACGATCCGCTAAAGCGACAAAGTCTCCCTCGTTTTCCCGATCTTCATCATCAATAACGATCACAACTTTTCCTTCTTTTAAATCCGCTAATGCTTCTTCAATTTTATGAAACATTTTTGAATGGCCCCTTTCTAAACCTTACTAGGCTCTTCCTGAACTTGTCTATTTCCGCTTTAGATGTGCGCTGTGCTGTTCGGGAGCCTTCTTATCGTCTCGTGCCTTCTATCCAATCAACAATGTACCAAAAATCAACACTTCTTTTTACAATAGTTAAAATCTAAAATATTAATAAAAGCCATTTTCTTTTAAAAAAGATAGATTCAATGTGGAGCTTTTCGTTACTTCTTGTTGATTAATAAATTTTTTAAGATATTTCCCAATCATATCACATTCAATATTCACAATATCTCCAACATTTTTTAGTCCAAGAATTGTATCTGATAAAGTATGGGGAATAATCGAAACAGTTACTTTATCCTTTTCTAATCCAAATATCGTTAAGCTAATTCCATCGATAGTAATTGATCCTTTATATATTAATGTGTCAGTTAGTTGCTCATCTACTTCTAGTTCAAAATAAACCGCATTTGAAACACGTTGCTTTTTAACAATTTTTCCAACTCCATCAACATGTCCAGAAACAAAATGACCACCAAAGCGACCATTAGCAGACATCGCTCGTTCCAAATTAACTCTTGAACCATTTTTCAGCATAGATAATGAAGTATGTTTGACAGTTTCAGGCATTACATCTACAGCAAAAGAATCTGCATGAAATTCAGTTACTGTTAAACAGACTCCGTTTACTGCAATGCTGTCTCCAATCGACATATCTTCGATGATCTTGTTTGCACCAATTGTAAAAATAATGGCATCCTTAGTTCCTTGTACATTTTTTATTGTGCCAATTTCTTCAATAATTCCTGTGAACATTATGCGCCCTCCTTCCTTCTATTATTCATCCTGCTCGAAGCCTATAAAAAAAGCCCAAAGTCATAGACTAAGGGCTTTTAATGAGAAATTGATATTTGAGTAAGTCAAATAAGAGTATTTTCTATCTATTTTTCAAAAACAGATAATAAATACACCGCAAAGGTTCGCGCAATTCTTCTCCCATCCAGACTTTAACTGTCGGCTCTAGATTCACACTAGATCAACCGTTAATTAAATTAATTAACGGGTCACGGGCTAAGAAGTTATTTAAATACTTCATCACCGTCGGTAGGGACTTTCACCCTGCCCCGAAGAATAAACAATGATATTTAATTTTTACTACAGTGTTCTTATGTACTCTAGAATGCTCCAGAATATTGATTTAATAAGGATTTTTAAATTATCAAATTAACTAGCGTATCCTAGTGTAATTTATAGTGATAATTAATTTCCTACCAAAATCCTACCACAGCCTACCATTACAAAGACACTTAATTCGTAAGAATATTATCACTACGGAACATAAAAAGCAAGAAATTGATTCTTTGCTTTGTGTTATAATATAAGTAGGAAAAGATATGCCCAACATTTCATTTTCCTTAAACTCTTCTATTGCCAGATAGGAGAGTTTTTACTCATCTTCCTCTATAGCAACCATTTCATCACTAGTGTAATTATGTATTTTAGGCTTAACCACCGTACCATCATGTAATGTTAATGTTAGCTCAGGTATTGCAATAGCGTATTCATGTAGCTTTTTTAAACCTTCAGTGATGGCAGATTGATTATTTTCGCATTTCGCTTCAATTGAAATGTCAAATCTTATTGTTGTTCCAATATAAAACTTTTTAGTTCCATGTGTATTAGCTTGAATATTAATCATTTCAACCTCTCCTTTTTAATTTTATTGAATAATAGCCAAAATCATAAAAGCTTCAACAATTCCAAATAGAGCAATGTATAAATGACCCATTTTAATCTTCATTTTTCCACTCCTTAACTTTTGTTCCACCTTCATGGATTAAGCCAAGTGGCTCATCAGTCCAAAACTCAAATTTTGTAAGGAATGTAAATAAACTAACCTCATTAAGCATTTTCTTAATATCTTGTAGAGTTTGCATTGGATCAAGTACTTGCGTGTTGTCGGCAAGATTCCCACTCATTTCAACCTCATAAGCATCTAAGGATTCATTAAATCTCACCTTTGCGTAAAAGAAAGTTTTTCCAAATGATTGAGTTGAATAGTAAATTGCAAAGTCATCATTGAGTAGAAGTCCATCCAAAAAGTAAGATAAATTGTCAGCTACTGTGATAACTTTAATCTTATTCATAAGCACCCTCCTCCCACACTTCAGTGGGCTAAATATTTTATTTTAGTTCATTTTGAACACTATAATGTTTATCTGTTATCACTATAATATACACTATAGTGTGCATTGTCAACGTTTAATTGAAAAAATGTTCATTAGAATGTATAATTTTTATAAGAGTTTTTTTGAGAGGACGGTATTCAATGATTAAAGTAAACTTATCTAGAATCATGGGAGAAAAGAAACTTAAAATTAGTGACGTAGCTAATATGACAGGATTACATCGTAACGGTATTTCAAAGTTATATAAAGAAGAAACTGACGGAATAAAATTCGAAACGTTAGAAAAGTTATGTGATAAATTGGAATGCGAAATAAGTGATTTACTTGAAATAATTAAAGAAGAAAAAAAACCCACTGAATAACCAGTGGGTTTATGCTATATATAGATAATATAATTTTGAAAAGTTCCACGTAACAAATATTAAGATTGATACTGAAACTAAACCAATTGACTCATCTATAGTTTGATCTGATAACTTTCTTTCAACAACTTTATATGTCCCTATAGTTCCTTTTACTTTTTTCACTTTAATTGGTCTTAATCTTATTTCTTCTTTAGCAAATCTTCCTCTTGAGTCTCTTGGTTGAAGGTTCACATTTTTTCTTTTGCCAGAAGTCATCTATTTTCCTCCTTGGAATTAAGTTCCTCCAAGTTGTCTCCATATATTTGACATTTTATACCATTTTTCTTAATAATTTAGTAACAATATATTTTACAAGTAAATTTATCATATATTGCTATTTTTAAAAGTAAATTAAATATATAAAAACCCACTTTGGATATTTCTAAGTGGGTTAGTCTATATTCTTTTCAACAAATTTCTGTTCTACTTCCATATATAACTTTTTATAGTTATTAATTCTTTCTTCTTGGTCGGCTTCTTCGCCTATATTTTTCATAAATTCATTAATGTATAAATTATAAATAGCAGTAACTAAATAACTTTCAGATCCTTCAATTTCCGTATAACCGCTGTCATAATATCTTTCTATATAGTTATCTACAATATTTGATTCACTTTCGGTTCTTTTTTCACCTTCAAACCATCCGTTTAATATATCAAACACTTCTTTTGAATCTTTCCAAACTGTTTCATTTAACTCACTGACAGAATGTAAATTTGTATTTGTACTCACCTCATTGGTTTGCTCACTATTACTTGAAGAAACATTTCCGCAGCCTACGAGGAATACGAGTATAGAAATAATCAGTATTGCATATTTTATTTTAATCACCCCTTGTAGAGTTTTAATTTATTGCCCTAAACTTTCGCCTAAAATTTCCTCAAGTTCTGCTTCAATTTCTTCTTGAGTCATATCATCTACAGGCTTATATTCTCCTTCTGAATTATAATCAGACGGTTCATCACTTACCCCATTCTCAGGAACATATTCACCTTCCGTATTATAATCATTCGGATTAGTTGATGGTGCAGAAGAATCATTTTCCAACTCTTCTTCAGAGTATGGGGAATCTATTTCGGATTCATAGTCATTTGATGTTTCTGAAGAATCATATGTATCTAATTCTTCATTATTAATTTCCGAAGCACATCCACTTATTAAAAACATAGATATACTAAATATAATTATTTTTTTCATAAACTATCTCCTTTTATTGTTTAATTACATAGTAAAATATTACCACAAAAATTCTAAATAAAGTATAAAATCTTCTTAAAAAAGAACCTACTACCAAATAATATAAATGGTAGTAGGTTTATCTTTAAAATATTATAGCCAATACACTGAACACCCAAAATACAATTATTATCTCCTTATCTGTCTCACTAAACCATACGTCTTTAATAATGTAACTGTTATAAGTACCTTTTACCTTTTTAACCTTCCGTGGTCTGTCATAATATAAATTTGATTCCACCTTGGTTTCTAATTGTTCTGGAAGGAATCTCCCCTTCTCGTCTCTCTGTCTGTTGTTTACATCCAGTTTGTTCTGCTTCTTTCCTGACCTCTCTAACAGTTCCCTTAGCTGATTTTCCTCTTGTATGGATAGCATTGAAGTGCAAACCTCCCTCTACTATTGTTGATGTGTTATCCATCCATAATCCAACGTTATCCACCTTCCAATTAGATTGGGGAAGAGGTGCGTCACTAGATTTATAGTTTGATAATATCCGTTTAAAATGATCTGAATGTGCAGCAACATGTAAAGCTAACCTAAGCAATTGATTACGGTCGAGTGTAGTTGAATGGAATAGGTCATTGATATAGGCCTTATAAGTGTCTGAATACCTTACTGTAGGTCTATACATTCCTTAACACCTTCTCGTCATTTATTAACTCATATAACTGGCTACGTCCCTCATAAGTCAGGTAGACGTACTTACTCTCAAGTAGATAAATAGCCAATTCCTTCGTCATTTTAACTCCTCCTATTATTACGTCTTAAAGACGTTTGATAGTAGAGTATATTTAGGGAGACTTGTCCGTTATCACAAAAATTTTGTGATTTATAAAATTATTTTCATGATAGAAAAAGGATTAATTTCATCTATATAGAATTTATTTGTAGATACCAATTGGGGGACTATTATGTTAGTAAGTAAAATTAAGGGTTATATAGAATTATCACCTTTATCTAGAGATGAAATTAGAAAAGCAATGAATGTATCTAACAATACAATATCTGCTTGGTGTTCCGGTAAGTCCAGACCATCATTGGAAGATGCGTTTAAGCTATCTAGATTGTTAAATGTGACGGTTGAGGATTTGTATGAGTATAAAGAAGAGTAAAAATTATTAGGAGTGTTAAACAGTGAATATTGATTGGCTAACTTTAGGAGTTAATTCTGCAATTAGTTTATTTTTAAGCTTTATTATGTTTTCTTTAGGATTAAGAGCTGGAAAAGAAAGGACTGACAGAAAAGAGGTTAGAGAAAAGTATAGAAATCTCACTATATATTTTGATGAAATATTAAAAGGTTTTAAAGATAATGTGCCAAAAAAATGGAGTGATTTTTATGTTAAGGAGGTATTAACAGTTAGAGAGTTAGATGAGAAGAATGAATTATTGGAACTTAATTATCGCTTAATAAAAAGACTGTTGCATATTGAATTAGATTCATTAAAATTTGGTCATGTCCTATATCATGATGAAGCGCCAAAGATTGGTGATATTTTGCAAGATTCTTTAAAGGAACATGATATCGAAGTAAAAGATGGTTCATATGAATATTACACTCCAGGTAAGATAGAACCTAAGCCAGGTAGAAGCATTGTATTAATACAAGTAAATCAACTTCAGTGGATTTTCAAGGATAAAAGTATCTTAGAAGCAATAAATCGAAACTACGATCAAAATAATGTTTTTTATTTGGATTGTCGAATTAATACGAATAAACCTAATGACAAAAGCAATATCAAAATTTATAGCACCGATTTTACTAAAGAGCAAATGATAGATTTTGTTGATACTGTATTTAAGAATGTTGAACAAAATATAGATATAATTGATATTTATAATAAGCAAAGCAAACTTCTTAAAGAAAATCAAAAAATTGTAAAGTTATTAAAAAAGAAAACAAAGGAGCCTTATCCTTTTTGGAATACTGTAGGGAATTCTATAACTGACCTTTTTAAATAACAATTAGTTAAATATCAATATATAAATCATTTATTATCCGGATTTATAAAAAACTTGTCAAAAATGGTAAAATTATGTATTATAAAAATCAAGAACATATGTTTTATATCTTTTAATAATTAGGGGGTAAATAAATGTACAAATACTTAGAAGAAGGCCCGAATTGGGAGCCAAATGATGATATTAATAATATTCAAGGATTAATTGATTTAATAGTTGATGACTTCGGAAATTATTATACTCCTTACCGCACACGGAATGAAGGTTATAAACTTACTGAAGTAATGTTATGTCACGCACTATATGACGAATCATTTTCTACTGTTTTTTATTCAGAAAACATTGATGAATATAAATATAGTCATTTAGGGGAATTATTGCTTGACAGAATGAATGAACATTTAAAATACTTAAATCTTAAAAATAGGAAGATTTTTCATGTGAATGACTTAATTGAAAATGGTACAAAGGTATCCTTTTACGATATAACACAGTATAAGACTCAAAACAGAGGAAAATAAAACGAAAAAAAGAGCACATTCAGTAAATAACCATAATGACATGGTAAATTCCGAATGTGCTCTTTTTTTCGTTTACTAAATTCTAATTCTTACTCCATCATAATTTAATATTCACCCCACTTTTAGACAATCTATTATTAATATCTTTAAAGAACATATCCGCAGTATTTTTCGTTCCTTGAATATTAATATCACCAAAACTCAATGAAATAGTAGGTGCATTTGCAAAACTAGGTTGATTCAACTTCGGTGGTTCAGGTTGTTTAATATTCTTTATATTCGGCCTTAGCATATTTACAGCTGATAGAACATTCTTAGTATCATCTTTATTTAACACTAATTCCTTCTCGTGAAGCATAGCTAAACCTTCATCATTGCCTGTATAACCACCAGATTTGAATGGTAAAAATTCCAAATCAACATCTTTAGCACTAACCCAAAGATTTGATTTTGCATTTCCTAATCTATACATTCCACCATTCATTTCAGAATAACCAGTTATTTCAAAGTTTTCTCCCTTTTTCATTTGTCGAACATATTTAAGATTACTTTCGTTTGTTCCTTTGACAAGTGAGGTAGGTTTTTTAATGATTGCTCTTCGTTGAAATTCCCCTTGAAAATCTTTTAACTTATGTCTTACTTCTGAAATGCTATCTATGAAATTATCAGTTATTGATTTCCCGATATACTCCATATTTTGTCTTGCTAAATGTGCAAACGACATTAATTCATTCGAAATTGCTTTAATGTTACCGAGGATGACTTGTTGTCTTATTTCTTGGAATTTAGATTCATCGTTTAATAAATTATCGTAATGCTCATTAAGTTTCTCACGTTCCTCATTAAAAGCATCTTGCTTTTGTTGAGCTTGTTCCTCTAATGCTTTTTCACGCTGAGAATATTCTCTTTCACTAAGGAACTCTTGCAAGTCTTCTTGTGCCTTTTTAATTTCTTCCTCAAGTTCTTTTGCTCTAGCTTGACCAGCATTTGAATCGTCCATTAAGTGTGCATTTCGTAATTTTTGAAGTTCCGCAATCTCTTCTTGACGTTTTGCTAAATCATTTTCAAAGCTATTATCTTCACGTTCTTCTCTAAGCATTTTAAGTTTTTCATTGTGAGCTTTTTCAAATGCTTCCTGTTCTTCATCTATGGCCTTCAATGCAGAATCACGTTGTTGTTCGTAAGCTTCCTTATACATTTCTACGACTTTATCAGCCAATGACTCTTGAGCGGATAGAAATTCGTCATTTAAACCATCGTATTGAGCTCGTAAAGAATTATACTGAATAGCGGCTTCTGTAATTTTTTGTTTAAGTTGTTCGCGTTGCTCTGCACTCAAAGATTTGTTGGTTTTTAGTTGATTTTCTAAATATTTAAGTAGTATCCATTGAGATTCTTTTTGTTGCTCCAACAGTTCTTTGCGCTGCGACATATCTTCGATCCACTCTTTTGACATCTCCTCTTCTCTTGAAGCAGTATGCTCCAAGATTGCTAGATTATCATTGAGTAAATCTTGTTCACGTTGATACCTAGTAATTACAGCATCAATGTGTTCCATTTGTTGACTTTGGAATGTTACCCGTAATTGGTAGTAAGCTTCATTCGCTTCAGCAATCATATCTGTTAAATCTGCACGTTGTTGTTTAGACAAACTTTTATTCAATTTTAGTTGGTTCTTCATATATTGAATTTCTTTTGTGTAGAAAACCATTTGTTTGCCCATAGTTGCTTGGCGTTTTTGTTGCATCGTCAACCATTGTGCAGATCCTTCAGCATAAATAGACATACCACGTTCATAGACTGCAATATTATCCTCTAGTAACGAACGCTCACGTTGATACAGTGCCACTCTACCATTAATTAATTCCATTTGTAACTCTTGGAATTGTACTCGCATTTGGTAATAAGCTTCATTTGCAGCAGTTAACTGGTCAACCAGACTAGCTTTTTGTTCAGCAGATAGGTTTTTATTGTATTTCATTTGTTGCTTGATATACCCAATTTCTTGAGTGTAAAGCACCATTTGCTTACCCATCATTGCTTCTCTTTTTTGCTGCATAGTATTCCAATCTTTTGAACCTTTGATATAGTTAGCCATACCACGTTCATAGATTGCAATGTCATCGTTTAATAAGTCACGTTCACGTTGATATTCAGCAATTCTAGAGTTAACAATTTCACCATATAATTGTTGGATTTGTTCATTAATCTGAGCAATTTGCTGTTGACCTTGCATTAGCTCCATTTGAGCATTCTCAGCTGCTTCTAAGTTAGAAACTACACCGGAAGTGGATGTATTTAAAGTATTCATGTATTTTTGAGGATCAATTGCTTTACCATTTTGCTCAATTTGAATATGAAGGTGAGCACCTGTTGATCGACCAGTATTACCAACTTTACCAAGTTGTTGACCAGCAGAAACTTTTTGGCCGGCTTTAACATTTAATCCCTTTTGCATATGCATATACTTAGCAACGGTACCATCATCTTGTTGAACTACTACCCAATAACCAGCTGTTTTACTGTAGGCTGCAGTAATAACTTTACCACCACGTAAGGCTTTTACAGGATCGCCTTGCTTACCATTAGCTAGATCCAGCCCTTTATGTGGAGAAGAGCGGAATGATTCTTTTTGACCAAATTTAGATGTAACTCTGAAATTATTTTTGTAATAATCAGCAACACTTTGAGAGGCAGAGGAGAAGGTTGTTGCAATGTTATTCGCAGAACCTGCTAATTTATTGAAATTAGCTAATACTTTATTTACGTAATTTTGTGTTTCTCTAAAAGGAGGGATTCCACCATATTTTCTAACATTGCCAGGGCCAGCGTTATATGCAGCTAATGCTTTCTGAATATCATTCCCAAAAGTTTTTAACTGTTGGGCAATATACTTTGTTCCACCCATTATATTTTGAAAAGGATCGAAAGAGTTAGATACACCTAGATCTCTAGCGGTTCCAGGCATTAATTGCATTAATCCACGTGCTCCAGCAGGGGAAACTGCTTTTGGATTAAAGCCTGATTCTTGTTGAATTATTGCAGCAATAAGGAATGGATTAACTCCATATTTTGTTGCAGCTTGGTTGATGTACGAAGCATATTTCCCGTTATATGTTGCATTAGAAGAAGTAGTAGGAGTACTTGATTTCCCATAAGAAATAAAGTTTCCTGTTTTGATTTGATTTTTCAGATCTTTTTGTTGTTGCTGATATACCTTAGACTGTTCTTTAAGAAGTTTAATTTCTCTTTCTAATGCGTTACGGTATTGGCGTGAATGTTGAGCGTACCTAGATTTAGTTGCATTAAGCTGTGACATCAACACGTTGATTTGTTCTAGTCTAAGTCTATATTTATCAGAAACATAAACTGATTTCTCGGTTTCTTTATTTGCTTTATCTGTAGAAGTTGATAAATCTTCCATAGATGTTCCCACTTGAGTCAAACCTGAAGAAGCCATTTCAGTTAATCGAGCTAAAGATTCTTGAGCTTCAAGAATCTTAGATAAATCTCCCATTGATTTTTCAATTACTGGGTGTGAAGCCATGTATTGACTAGAATGTAAATAACCAGCTAGAGGATCTTCGTTAGTGATTTCTTCATTTAACTGTTTATTTGCTTCATATCTTGCCTGCGCAACAGTCTTGATACCAGCAATTTCAGTTTCATTTAATTTTAATTTTGCTAATAATGCCTTTTTTTGTGCATTAAGTTCCTTATTTTGAGCTTCAATCATCACATTGTATGACGCTACTTTAGAATCACGGAGATCGATGACTGCTTTTTCATTTATTTTAATTTGTCCACTAGAGAAATCAATCGCATCAGCCAAATCTTCCTCTTGTTGAATTAACTTCATTGCTTCTGCAGCTGAAATTTCTTTGCCTTCAGCCATTTTTTCCAGAAGAGAATTAAGAGGTTCGACTTCATTGGCAAGAGCATTGTAAGCATCTACAGTGGCTACAGTAACCGACTGATCATATTGTTTAGCGTTGACTAATTCTAATACAATTGACGACAATTCAGTAAAGTTATCTTTAGCTTCTTGAATTCGTTTGTTTAATTCGTCTTGTGCAGTTATTGTCTCAGTCGCTTCATCGCCATAAGAGGATAGGGCTGATTCGGCATTTTGTAAAGAGGTTGCGTTCTCATTATTCGCTTCCGTACTTGATTTAGTACCATTTATCATATCTGATAATGCTTGTGAACGTTGTTCAATACCGTCCTTTTTGCCTTCTAATTCTTGAAGTTCACTAAATTTTTCAGTGTACTTGGCTAACTCATCACCGTTATTATTCATTAACTGCATGTAATTTCTATACTCAACTGAAGCTTCTTGAATATCTTGACTAATTTTACCTGCTAAAGCTGAATCACCTTTTTTCAATGCTTCATCTGCTTTTTTGGTCATATTGTCAATACGTTTTATATATTCTTTTTCTGCATCAGTTATCCCTGAAACATCAAACTTAAATTGATAGTCTTCAATTTGACTCATGATATCTTTAACAGAGGAGTCCATATTTTCTAGTTCTTTTTTAGCTTTATCAATGTCAACATTTACATTACTTAATTCAATGTTATTTGCAGTCTGTGCTTGTTTTAATTGCTCATTAGTCATTTCTCTTAATGAAGCAATATAGTTATCAGTTTTTTCTTTATTGAGAGTTAATACGTCACCATATTTCCCTGTAGATTCAATTAAATGAGGTGCAATCTTTTGAATCTGCTGTAATACTCCTTGTAACTCTTCTTGTTTTTCGGTGCTATTTTGAGCTTGTGGTGACAATTCATTATACTTTGCAACAAGTCTTTCTAATTCGTCTGCTTGATCACTAGTTTTTTGTGCATTTTCTTGTAATGCTTTTGTATTTATATCAGCAGCAGATGCAGAACCCATAAATGCAGATGCTAAAGTTTCTATTGCTATTAATCCTACACTAAAAATACCAAAAGAGGATTTAACACCTGTTAATGCAATTTTTAAAGCACCAAACGCTTTAACTCCACCCCAAACTAATCCAATAAGAATAGGGAGTTTGATATTCCAACCATCAGTTGCTTCTGTTAATTGAGTGAAACCTTGAGTCATAAAAGTTATTAATTCAATGATTTTAGTTATTCCATCTTGGGCTCCATTTTGTCCAATTGCAATAGCCAAACCTTCAAAACTCGCAGTCATTTGATTAATTTTATATTGCATGGATTCCTGGAAAGTTTCCAACTCTTTTTGCCCTGAGTTATAAGAATTATATGCAGCTTCTAAACTCTCTACAGTTCGTGATTGATTTGAAAGTAATGTATTAACTTTGTTTATATGATATACTCCACCGAGTGCCTGTCCTAATGAATTTCTCTGTTCAGTGGACAAGCTTGACCACTTTGCAGCTAATGACTCAATGATTTTATCTGCCTGTAAAAACTCTCCATTTACATCAGTTGTAGCAACACCAATTTCTTCCAATTGACTTCTAGTGTCATCACGAATTATTCTAGTGAAAAATGTCTTAAAAAAATTGCCCGCCTCTTGGCCTGATATTTTTAGGGATTCCGTCACCGTCGATGCATAAGCTGATAAGGTTTCAAAATTGACTCCGGCATTATTTGCAGATGAACCAGCCTTCGCCACAGCATTTGCTAAGTCCTCACTAGTTGTACCAGCGTTGTTTGATATTTCATTATATACATCAACTATTTTTGATGCATCAGACACTTCCATGCCATATTGTCTTATTGCGGCAACAAGTGAGTTTGCTGCATCTGCATCTTCCATTTCACCAACAGTTGAAAGTAGCATTGCACTGTTTGCTAAAATATTTGAATCAATAGAATCGAATCCCATTTTAAAGAATATTTCGTATGCACTTAAAGCTCCTGAAATAGTTCTTCCAAATTTTTGAGCAGATTCGGTTGCTTGATCTAATATTGTACTAATGTTTGAACCGTCATCCATTACTTTTTTTATTGATGTTAACTGAGAATCAATTTCCACAAGGGTATCGAAGAATTTTTGTGCAGTTTGTATTGGGAAGAAAATAGCAGCACTTGCAGCAATGTAAATTGGCATTCTACTGAATGCATTTTCAAATGCTGTACCAAAATTATTAACTTGCGCAGTAGATTTCTTTGTTTCTGCTTCAATATTTTTAAATTGTAATCTAAGCTTATCCATTTGATGGTTTAAATTTGGTGTTGATTCATTCAATGATTCAACAGATTTCATCCAATCTCTTAAACCAGTATTATCTGATTCACTTTTATACTTATTGAGAAAATTATTTGAATTAAGCTTCGATTGTTCCTTAAACATCTCAAGTTGATGTCTTACTTTTTCATTTTGATTATCTATTTCTTTATTAATTTTTTGCTCAGCTTGCAATTGTTTTTCCCTGATTGCTGCAGTATTATCCACTACATTTTTCCCAGTTAGTACAAATCCATTAATACCTTCAATATTTTTGAGTTTAGCTAATTCAAATGTTAAGCGCTCAGATTGTCCATTTGCTTTCTCCAACTTCAGAACAAATTTTTCCAACTCTTTAGTTGCTGGATTAAATGTTTTATTTATATTTACAGTGCCTAGTTGACTGTACTTTTCTACAGCTTTTTCAATATTAGTATAGAATTCTTTCGACTTAAGTACATCTTTATTGGAAACAAGCTTTACCTTATTACCGTCAATTTGTTTCTTTATTTTTTGAATATCCTGGGAAACTTTTGATAATTCATCACTGTTTAACCCGATAGATACTTTTAAATTCTTACCAATTGTTTCAAGCTGTCTATTAATTATTCTTTCTGTTTCCTTTTGATCTAATATCCCATTGATAATTATCTGTAAATTGTTTGCCATTAAAATCCTCCTATAAAAATAAAAAAAGAGTGCTTT
Organism: Metabacillus sp. 22489; assembly: GCF_052044855.1. NCBI lineage: Bacteria > Bacillati > Bacillota > Bacilli > Caryophanales > Bacillaceae > Metabacillus > Metabacillus sp. 22489. The sequence continues at coordinate 7,790 of NZ_JBQENT010000061.1, read as the reverse complement.
AATGGCACTCAATTTCTAGTAAATTTATTCTACAAATTCACCTATATCTTTAATTAGTATTTCTAGATGGTTATCGTAAACTAATGGCGGGTGAATTATTTTGTATAGTCGATTATCATATGTAAATTCTGTATTTAGTTTTAATTTATCATTGACCTCGGTATACATTAAAAATTGAACATCTATAACATTAATTGCTAGATCCATTTTAGCCCTATCAGAACTATAAGGTTCACGTTCCATGTCGAATGGATATGTAGGGATTTTTATATATTCATAGACAGGTAAATCAAAATCACTAATCCCTACTTGGATTCTCTCTGTTTTAAAAAGGTATGCAGTTTTAGGTAGTCTCATCGTTGTTTTACCCCTCTATACCTTCGATTACTATTTAAGCGTTTATACATTTCAGGAGATAAACTTTTTCGAAAAGTGTCTACAATTCTCCCCTTTGATTCAGATTCAATGTTTTCAACACCTTTGTTTCTATAAAAAATAATGGCAATGTCTTCTGCGATTTCAATCATATCCTGATTGAAATTTTCATGACCACAATAACGAATAACAAAATTTGAAGCTCTAGAAAAATATAGTTTTATTAAATCGTCTTTGGAAGTGTCATCTATTTTTATACCTAAAATTAGTTTTAAGTTTTTAACCGATTGCTCAATTTGATTTTCTTCTAACAAAATTATTCACCAACTTTATCTGATGTTGTTTTTCTTTTTGAAGTTGAATTACTTCGACTTGTTGTTCTCTTTTTAGTACCAGGATTAACTGCTTTTTGTTTTATTGGCTTCGTCAATGGATTTTCTTTATAAAAACATGATGCCATATGAGCATCTAATCCTTCTCTTGTTGTATATTCTATGTGACAGTAGTTACAATTCAATTAGATCACCCTTTCTTAAAAGTAAAAAAAGGGGCTAGAGTTTATACTCTAGCCCTTATAGTTTTATATTTGATTAACCGATTAATCTTACAGCCATTTCTGGGCTTAAAGTTTTGAATCCACCTAGTAAGTCAAGTGAAATAATATCCTTTTTAGTATTTACATCATAAGATTGTACTACACGGATTCCTAGACCATTATAGTTAAGAATTGCGGCATTAGAGTTTCCTCTTGGTAAAGCTAACGGTCGAGTTACGAATGCAAATGCATTTTTGTGGAATGCTAAATTTGCAGCGTGACTTGCAGTTACACCTACAACAGCTTGATCTTCAATAGATTCAAATGTTGGGATTGTAAGAGTTACTGCAATTTCATTACCTGATGCAACAGTATCTTGAGCAACAGCATAACCTTTACCATTAATCACTAATAAATCACCTTTAACGAGTGTTCCAGTCATTGCTGAGCCAGTAGTAGCTAGTGTTAAAGATGATGAACCAGCAGCAACTGCACCTTTAACGACAATATCACCTCCTGTTGCTGCAAGTGTCCCAACTGTATGATCTTGAATATTTTGATCCATGTAGATATTAAATCCAAATTTACGACCTAGAGAACCTTCACGTAATGCAGTTCCATTATCCCCAACTTTATCAGCATTAGTGAAAATGTCATTTGAAAGAAAACTAGCTTCCGTATCAGGATTAAGTACAAGATTTCGATTAGCTAGAGGAACTTTATTTTTGTTTAAGATAGCTCTAACCTGTGGGATTACATTTGGAGTTGCAGGAGTTTGTCCAGCAATACCATAGTAAAAAGGAATATCTTTGTAAAGTTTTGCAATTTTCTCATCTACTTTTTGTGCAATAGCTCTCATAGCAGGTTGAACAAATTGTTCTGAAAACTCACTAATATCTAACGTTAACTCTTTCGCAGTTACTTCAAAAGACACATCTAAGTGAGTATCTAATTTAACCGGTACACTTCCTTCCTTAGCATCTTGAATTTCAATTGAATCACTAAATTCTTTAGCTTCAAAAGTTGAAGGCTTACGAACATTTACAGTGTCACCTACCCCACTAACAAATTCATTTGAATAGTCACGGTGTACTAAGTTACCAAATACCATGTTATTTTCCAATACCATTAAAGATTCTTTAGCTACGATTTGTGGTGTAATAAGTTGATTTGACATAAATTTTCAGTCTCCTTGGTTTTTAAAATTTTTTATTATTATGTAAGACAACAAGTTAGTTGCCTATCCTAGCTTTTCTATACTCTTCCATCGACATTTCTTCGTAGTTCTTATTTACCGGTGGTTCATTATTATCCTTTGGAGTAAAACCGCTGGATTTAATTTTTTCATTTACGACATTCGTTAAATGGGTTGACCATACATCTTTAAAAGAATTAAGATTGCTCATTGTTGCTTCATGACTCTTTGTTCCTTCATCATCATCTTCTGATTGAATCGAAATAAAATAATTAATCAAATCTGTTGGAAGTTGATTATCTGAAGCAAATTTAATCGCTGAGCTTTTTAATTTTTCCTGAAGTTTTTCATTTTTCATTTTTGTTAATTCAGCTCTAACAGATTCTAATTCTAATTCGTGAGGAGTTTTATCAGGATTTCGTTTCTTAATTTCATCTTCAATTAGTTTTGGCATTGTATTAGTTTTGAATTTTTCTAATGCCTTACTATGATGCTTATCCTTCTCAGAATCGAACCAACTTGTTAATTCTTTATTTGTTTGCACTAAATTTTGCACCTCATCAACGCTTAACTGTTTAAAGCCCTGAAGATATGCTTTAACCTCTGCATCTTCCTTGTTTTGCTCAAGGAAACTCTTAACCTGTTCTAAATTTAATTCCATTTAAATTACCTCCTTGCCCTTCTAACACTTTAAAGCCCTAGAAACGCATATATTGTTTTCAATTTCATCTTTTTGGTAAGGTCTAAAATTAAGAAACAAGACCATATAAAAAAGCCACTAAATAGTAGTGACTTGATTAGAAATATAGATTTTCAGGTATATAAAAACATTTACATTTACTGTGCCTTGGTATTATAGGTCTAAATGGATCATCTAAATAAAAAACTTCATCGTGTAAAGCAGCACATTCTCCACAAGTATTTTTTTCAAGAACAGATTGATAGACTACTTGACTAATTTTATTATCTTTGTAGATTTTATCCATTGTAGATGATAATAACCTTGATACCTCTGTTTCTTGTAGGTACTGTGAATGATTGGCTTTACTATTAAAGTGTTTGTTGAATTTCTTTGCAATAGTATCCATCGATTCCCCGTTTTGAATCCCAATTACAAACGTTGACCAAATTGTTTTAAATAATGATGAATGATTGTTAACAATTCTTTGCTCATATGTAATCCCAGACCAATCAAAATGAACCATTTCATCTGTTAAAGCCTTTGTTATTTTACCTGTAGTTATTTTTACATTTAGTAAGCTTCTTAATTTATCAGATATGTTTTCATAACTACGCTTAAACAATGAAGTTAATATCGAAGTCAACAATGCAATTTCAAATGCTGCATTACCTTCTAATTCTTCTTCAATGTACTTTTTAAACTTATTAAGAGCGCCATTATTTTTCAAATGTAGATAATTAAGGCCACCGTTAACAGCATACTTAATGTATAATTCTGCTAAATAGTGGTTGATGCTATCTCTTGTTTTTATGTATTTAAATAACATTTTTTTAAATTCTTCATCTGACTGAACAATTTCACTTTCCAATAGATCAATAAATTCTTTCGTTTGCTTATTCATTTACTAATTCTTCTTTTTTAACTTTTTCTTTAATCTTATCTAGATCCATTGAGTCATTTTGTTCAGACAGCCTCTTTAAAACTAATTCAACATCAGTAATTTTTGGATGCCATGATAGAAGAGTTTTGAGGTCAACCATGTTAACTAATTTAGTCATTTGATCAACAATTTTATCATGATCCTGAGGAATGTTTCGAATAAAATCAAACTCGATATCCATTGGATCATATTTATATTTAGGTTTATTTAAAATATTGCAAATAAATTTGATTCGCTTTCTCAATGCTTTTTTCATTTTTCTCTCTTTAAGTTTAGCCCGACTTTCGATCCCAAAGAGCTTAAAACCAAGAGCCTGCCCACTCAAATTACTGGAAAATTGTTCTGATGTAAGTTTGGGAGTTGCTGATTGATCATGAATTAAATTATCAACTGTTTCAAAAAATTGTTGTTGGAAATCTGTATTTGCATCTTTAGTTAAGAATTTAGCCTGGTTAATTTCATCGACAAGTAAAATCCCATCTTCCCGAAGCTTTAACACATCTTCCCCTTCGGTAGCACCGTGACCAGCAAGAACAAGATAGGCATTGACCCATGCCTCTAACTCGTTTGAACTGTCTGATAATAATTTATCTATGGCATCGATCATAGGTATAAAACGTTCGAAGTCACCTACTTCTTCATTGCAATTTTTATATACATTGACAGGTGTTTCTCCAAAATAATGATCTCTAATCCCTTCAGAAGTATCGAGAATAAAGTTTGCTCCATCATCTTCTGATGTGAAATAGTATATTCCTTCATCATCATATGCTTCAATTTTAAGAATAGTTTTCTCACCAACCACTTCTTGAAAAGGACGAATGGCCAACTTTACGTTTTCCTTAGAATCCCTTTCAACGTACATCTCTAATGGGGAATACTCTGTAAAACGAATATGTTCATCTGCTTTGTCAGAAATCCAATACAACTCATATGTTTTCCCGAAGATTGAGAAATTTTTAACGATTTCTGCATTTACATCTTCTTCATCATTTTCATAGAATATCTTTGATAATACTTTTAGAAATTCTTCATTATCGGATTTACTTAAATATGATAATGGAACAGATGCAAAAAATGCGACCAGAGTGTCTATGATTTGGGTAGGGTATCCTGTCACTATTTTATTGTTTGGCTTCATTGGATCATCTATAACCCGATTAAGTATGTCATGTACCCCAATATAATAATTATATAGTTTTTGATTTCTTGGTAATTCGTTTAAATATTTTTGATATGCTACTTTAATCTGTTCTGGAGTTAACAATTTAATTCCACCTCTTTATAATCCAAATAAACGTCTATCTAATGTTTTAATCCGCTTATTTTTCACTTCAATTTCATCTATTCTGTTTGCAAATTCAGCGACCGTATCAACGAAGTCATCATGGCGAGTAAATTGTTGACCACTAAACGACATGAGTTGTTCTAAGGCCTCTTTCTCAACTCTTTCCTTACAGAAAATTATCCTCCCATTAGATATGTCGGATACGATCGTCGATATTTTGTCATCTTTGTTCTTTCGAGTCATCTCATTTATAAATGTAATATTACGCTTTCTTAACGCAGGATTATTTGCAATTTCATGTTCTAACCTTTCAACATCTAAACCTTGGAATTGGTTTTTCTCGATAGATACATGTGAGATATCTTCAAATTCCTCTAAAAGTTTAATCACATGTTTTATATATCCGTCATAATCATCAACAAATTTACGAAGTTGTCCTTTTCTAACATATTTAAATCCATTATCTGCATAAGAACCAACACAGAATGCAAAGAAGTCTGCACGATTCTTGTCTTTGACTTTCACACCAGCCGTATCGATTGTTAGCATAGTTTTAATATGATTATGTGATTCGATTTCTTCCTTTGATTGAACCCTATTTGAAGTGAACCATTTATCACCAATATCTTCACATTTACACATTAATTCCTGCATAAATTCAAGACGTTTTGTAAAGTATTTTAAACCTAATTCAAAGCAGTGATATTTCTCCCAAATTGTAGGGAAATCCATTTCATTTTTATGTTGTTCATAATACTTTTTACAATCCGCTAGTGAATCCTGTCTTTTATCATCAAATAAAATCTTCTTAAATTCTTGCCAGTATTCATTGTTTTCAAAGTAATCATCAATATCAAAATCGACTACAGAACGATGGAAAACCTTATATTCTGGATTAATGCGAATTTGGTCAATAAAGTCTCCTGGTGCTAGTGGAGTGCCGATTACGATAAATTTAGTTGCAGGTTTAATTAATTTACCATCTCTATAAACGGCAGAATCACCGCCTTCTTCAACTTCCTTTAACCATCTTTGATATTTTTTTAATTTACTTTGATCAGAAGTGATGTCATTTTCCGATATGTAATCATCAGCAAGGTAAAGTGTTGGTCTAAAAATCCCAGATGGTGTAGAATACGATGCACCACGAACGGACGAGCCTGCACTGTAAGCTTCTATTTTTGTGTCGTTATCGAGTTCCAATTCAGATTTATTTACTACTCTTTTTCTTGGATTAATTAGATTACCGAATGTGTGGACTATGTAAGGGGTTTTTAATGCCTTTTTAGTTTTCTCAACAAACTCTTCAGCATCGTCGGAACGGTTAGCGAGGACAATTGTGAAATGACTAATTTTATAAACATGACAAAATGTACAAAGTGCCATATCAATAATTGTTGTTTTCCCTATCCCCCTGCTTAAAATGAATTCTTCCTTATCATATTTATTATGGATGAATATATTTTCCAACTCATTCCATATTTCGTAATGGACTTGTGCTAAATTACGTACAGTATTAGTCTCTTTTGGAGTAAAGAAATCCTGTAGAAAATATAAGCAGAAAAATTCTAAACTTCGTCTCCCGATCTGATATGCTAATCCACCATATCCGAAAAAGTTATTCTTATATTCGAGTGCTTTCTGTTTTCCTTTTTCTTTTCCAAATAGTTTAATAGCATACTTCATGACAAGTTGACGATTTTCTTTAGTGTTTATTAAATCCAAAGTCTCACCTCCGAGATGTAATTTTCAAGACCTAAAATTTTTTTATAAAAAATGTGAATCGACTGCTGCGGCCTCATTCTCAGATTCGATTTAGAAGGCATGGTGGGGTTATCTTAATGTATTTATACCTTTTTTATTAACTCTTCTATATAAGGCTTTAAATGCTTCTGATAACGTTCAATAAGAAAAGATATATCAATTCAATTATGTATTTATCCATGTTATTCCTTACAAAATTACTTCACATAACTCTACTTATGCGATCCTAATCATTTACTTATGCGAAGTAAAATGGTATAATATAGGTAAATATTAAGGGTTTACATATCATTTTCAACTAACCTTAACTTCGCATAAGTAATTATTAGGAGGAGATACAAATGAATATCCTGGAAAATAACAGTCAATTAATTAGTGAGTTTGTTTTTCAATTAAACAAAGCAGAGAATACAAAGAAGAGTTATCAACGTGATTTAGAGATACTAAACCGCTATTTATCTAAGGTTGATATTCGACTTGATCAACTTACTCAACCAACTGTACAAAGGTTTATTGATGCATTAGAGAGTGGATTGATTAAAAACACAAAGGGAAACAGATATAGTCCTTCAAGTATTAATCGTATATTTGCAGCAATCAGTGTTCTTTGTAGATACACTAATCAACGTGATTGTATTAAGGATATTCATATCAATAAAGCTGAACATATATCACAGCAAGCTCCTAAATCGATTGAAGTTGAGGATGTTGAAACTATTAGACTAAAAGTAGCTAATAGTCGTAAAGCATCAGCACAAAGGGATATAGCTATTGTCGATATGCTTTATCTAACCGGAATTCGTGTCGGTGAATTAGTGGAGATAAAGAGAGAAGATATTACCTATGATAAGCATAGTAAGGTTTATCTTGTTCATGTAAATAAATCTAAAGGGGGCTTGTCAAGAAAAGTGTGTAAGTTATTCTAGATATTTCTTCACACGTTCCTTTAGGTGGTCATGAACTAATAGTTGATTCATGACCATAGCCCATTGCTGGATGCGTCCACCATCC
>NZ_JBQENT010000060.1:0-26686 GCF_052044855.1 Metabacillus sp. 22489 | reverse complement strand
CTGGTATAACAATATACGATCAAAAGAAAAATTGACTGGACTAAGTCCGGTTGAATACCGAATTCAATCCAGCCAATCAGCTGCATAATAAAAACTCTAACTTTTAGGGGTAAGCTCCATTAGTGGCTTTTTCGCTTTACTCCTAATTGTTTTTGAAATGATTAAATTGTCCCATATATAACTGACCGAAGACGTGGTTGATGATAGGCTTCTAAATTTGGATACATTTGCTGCATGTACACAGCAGATAATTTTTCTTTCGGATCGATTAGAACCCAAGTACCTAGCATTCCTGACCAGCCAAATTCTCCAATGGAACTATTAATTCCCCCTAATGAAGGATTTTCCATAACTCGAACACCTAACCCATATCCATAGCCTTTTAAGTAATCCCAGTTATAATTGTTGCTATTTTCTAAAGTTAAATGATTTTGTGACATTAGTTCAATCGTTTTGCGACCAATAATTTGCACTCCGTGTAATTGACCACCATTTGCTAGCATTTGTGCAAATCGATTATAATCTCTTAACGTTGAGAATAAGCCTGCACCACCATTCTCATATGGAAAATCAATTTGAAATGCTTCATCAGCTTCTTTAGCGCTTACAAGTTTGCCTTGCTCATTACGAATATATACGTTAGAAATTCGATGTTGTTTATTTTCTGGTACTTTGAAAAATGTATCCTCCATTTGTAGCGGGTCAAAAATTTCATCCTTCAAAAATTGACCGAATGTTTTGCCAGAAAGTACTTCTATGAATGCTCCTAAAACATCATGACTTAAACCATAATGCCACTGTGAACCTGGCTCAAATGCTAAAGGAATGGATGCAATGATTTTGGAAATTGTTTGCACGTCAATAGCTTCCCCTTGACGTACCCTTTGGTCTATATTTGACATTGCCCTTGCTGTCATTCTTTCTGTTTCATTTGCATCACCAGGATAAGTTATTCCTGAAGTCATCGTAAAAAGATCCTTAACTAATATTTTATTAGCTGCAGGTCTTTCTATATAATTACCTTTTTCTTGCTTTTCAAAGACACGTTGATTTTTAAATTCAGGTAAATATTCTTCAAGTGGATCATTTAATAAAAATAAGCCCCGCTCATATAACATTAATGCAGCCGTACATGTTACAACCTTTGTCATTGAGAAAATTCGATAAATTGTTTCGTCTGTTATCGGCAATTCTTTATCAATATCCGCAAATCCTAAATAGTTTTCGTAAATGGTTTTTCCATCCTTTGTCACCATACATGCGCATCCCGGAAGTCCATTCTCAACGAAATGTTGAAGAAGGGTTGTTAATCTACTATGTAAATCAGACATCGCATTCACTCCAAATCTTTCTCTTAAAATAATGGTAATCACTGTTTGTTTAATTGGATAAAAAGATTTGATAATCCTGCTTTTTAACAAATTTTTTCAGAAAAGTTTTATAAGCTTTACCCCATGTGCTGGAACCTTTGCTTCTATCTTCTCTTCAACAATACCTTCTTCCACATTGACCCATAAATCTTTAACATTTTTTGGTGAAGTAATTCCGAGTTGGTCCAAGGAGACAGTCAATAACGTTTCTTCATCTGTTGCATTAAATAGTGCTACATACGTTAATTCATTATCCTTTGCCGTCCATACAATTTCATCATTTTCCCTGTAAACTAGCTTATTACTATGGCTATTACGATGCATATTTAAAACCTCTTTGTTTGTTAATAATGACAATGTCCATTCATCATTGTCCCGTAGTTCACCACCGAACATTAATGGGGATTTAAAAATACACCAAAGAGTCATCATCGTTAATTGCTCATCTTTTGTAAATCGTGTAAAGCGATCACTTCCACCGCCATCAACAGATCGAATCCCTATATGACCTAAAGGTAACATGTCACAATCTGGCCAGTTTCCTTCTGATACATGTTCGCTCCACTTTTCACATCTTTCAAACATTCCATATAATAACTCCCATTTATCCCAGAAATCATCCGTCATTCTCCACATATTTGCATTTGCCTTTAATTCATTCGCGTGTTGTAATGGTGCAGGACCAGGTGAAAGGCTTAATACTATGTCTCTACCACAATTGTCAATTGCCTTTCGAATGAGCTTTATCTCTTCGATATGGATATCATAAAGGCGTGAAGCTGCAATATCATCAACCTTAATAAAGTCTACTTCCCAATCAGCATATAGCTTAAGTAACGAATTATAGTATTCTTGTGCTCCTTCCTTTGATGCGTCAACACCATACATGTCTGTATTCCAAGGACATATTGAATTAGGATGAGCAATATCTCTTGCGCCAACATTTGTTCCTAATATCGGTGTATTTGCATGGACTGCTTGGCGGGGAATTCCTCGCATTATATGAATCCCAAACTTTAAGCCAAGATTATGAATATAGTCCGCCAACTCCTTGAAACCCCTTCCATTTCGTGCTGAAGGAAAGCGATTTGTAGCCGGAATTAATCTTGAATATTCATCCATTTCTAAAGGAACAAAAGGACGATAAACTGAAGATACAGCACCAGGCTCATACCATTGAATATCAACTACAACATATTCCCATCCATATTCCTTTAAATTTTTTGCAATGTAATCAGCATTCCCCTTTACTTCCTCTTCTGTAACAGTAGCTCCGTAACAGTCCCAACTATTCCACCCCATCGGAGGTGTCTTCGCAAATGTTGTATGGTTCATTCAAATCATTTCCTTTCTATTATATTGCTATTCTACTTATATAATAAAAGGAATGATTTTCAACAATCTATAATAAACTTTTGCTTTTTATGTACTATATTGCTATTAATCAAATTTCAATTGGTTTACTGAAGCAATATCTTTGCCATCTCTAAATTCCCCAGGGGAAAAACCAAGCCATTTGCGAAAGACTTTAATAAAGTAACTTCCATTGGAATAGCCTATTAATTTAGCTATCTCATCAATTGTTAACTCTGATTGTCGTAGCAAGTTAACTGCTTTCTCCATCCTCACTTTTGTTAAATATTCAATTGGCGTATAGCCTGTGAATTGCTTAAATATACGAATAAAATGGTATTTAGAAATTTCCACTTCAATTGCGATTTCCTCTAAGCTTTGAATATACGCATAGTCCTTTTCCATTTTTTCTACTGCATTTTGGATTTTGACAGGCCAATTGCTTTTCATCTTTTTGTGCTCATCAGAAAATCTAAAAAGCTCCATAATGAATTGATAAACAATTGATGCTGCCCGATACCCATCCGTAATTTGTTGTCTACTAGCTGCATGAAATATATTTTGTAGTAAACTAATGACGGAATGATCATTATTTATTTTAATCACTCTTCCTATTTTTCCTACCAACTCATTCCAGTGATGGATAATTCCAGTTGGCCTAACTAAAATATAATAAAATTCCCATGAATTGCTTTCTTCTGGTAAATAATATATATGGTCACTTGGTATTTCAACCATAAATGCATAACCGGGCATTATTTTGTACGTCTTTTCATCGATATCAAGATGACCAAACCCCGATATTGTATATTGAAATAATAATAATGGCCCATCAACCCGTTTACGGCCATCCCAATGATACTGCTCTTTATTCGAAATAAGATCATGTCCAACTGCAAACAATTGACAAAATGGTCCATTTAAAGTATCTAGAAAACGAAATCCATATGTTTCACAATGATGGTGCTGTTCCATTTTTATCCCCCAAACTGCATCATATTTGTTAATCATACTAATAAACAATTGGAAAATAAACATTAATAAAAGGAAATAATTTTCGATTTGGTTATTTATTGACAAATGTTATTTTATTAATTATAATATTTTTGGAAACGCTTACAAACAGAGGGGTGATTTGATTGTCTAAAATCACATATGAGTTAAAAAACAGTAAAGGAAAAATGATTGATGCTTTACTTCATATGAATTTATATAAAATGCCGGATGGAAGGCAATTATATGAAGCTACAGAAAAAGAATTAGAATCCGTTCTTAATATGTATGCTTCTTCTTCAGAGGATTTTTGTTCCCATTAATAATTGATAAATACATCATTATGGCCAAAATCAAATAATCATTGATTTTGGCTTATTTTTTTATATACTACCTTCAAAATTAAATAGAACACGAATAAAAGAAACAGATTATCCTAAAAATATACAATGCTTACAAATCGTTTCAATAAATGAGGTGTTCACAATAGATAAAAACAATAATGAGAAATGTAATGAAGAAATGGATTATTTAAATCACTTTTTAAATGAACAGATTACAAGAATTTGTGTAAAAGAAGAGGAAGAACGAGTGAAGGCTGAAATGATGGAGGAGGAGCCTCCCAAAAGATAAATGTATTATCCTTTGGGAAGCTTTACTCTATTTTCCGTTCCAAATGTCTAGTAGTTTTTCTTCTGTCTCATCCATCCATTTTAGATTAGTTATGTAATTAATCATTTGCTCTTTTAATACATCAGCATGATCAATTCCATCAATATATCTGCCTAAAAAATGAACGAAAACATCTAACCTTCTTAATTGAACTAATACAGGTAACGCATTAATTTCATTTTCATCTAAGGCGCTAACCATAGTAAAACCTTCATGAAATAGTCGTAATTTATCTAGCACTCCCATTTTATTCGATTCTTTTATAATTATTTCAGATAAACAAACAGCAACCTCCATTGCACGTAGATCGAGAGTAGCAAATTCAAAATCTAAAATCGCACTTATTTTCCCACTTGAATTTACAAGTATATTCGATTGATTCAAATCCCCATGGATCAACTGATGTGGCAGCTTCCTAAGCATAGGTACATATTCGATAAATTGTAATAATTTATCCCGTATAATTTGTAAGTGGGTGCTATAATCTTTAAATTCTACTGGAGGATTTGTACACCATTCGACAATGTTTTCTACCGTACATTGCGGATGTGTATTCTCAATTTCATAATATGGTTTATAAGCAAACGGCCTTGATACCTTAATTCCACTTAATCCATTCAATAAGAATCCCGTTTGTACTCCAAACGAATAAATCTCTTGCTTATTATGAAAAAGCGGATTATCACCTTTAATATACGAAAAAAGACACGCTAATTTATTTGTATCTTCCTCTAAATGATGAAAGGTTTTACCTAACTTAGACAAGATAGGTAAAGGTATGTTAAAAGGTAAATCCTTCGTTTTTAGTTTTTCTAATATTTCATGTTCAAGCAAGACCTTGGCAACATCATTATGTGTTTCGTAAATTCGAAGAACAAACTTCTCATCCTTATACTGAATAAATCTAGTCGTATTATTATACCCGCTTGCTCCTTTGTTTATTGTTACTTGCTCTATATCGGGAAAATATTTTTCCAAAAGAGTGTTTAAACCTGCTGTCGATATCGTCATTTACACTACCTACCCTACTTAAGGAAGTTTTGCCCCGCGAGAAGCAGTATAAAGCGTATACCATTCCTCACGAGTCATTATCTCTGCTTGACGAACAGAATCTTGACAGTTTTTAATCCGTTCTGGATTAGTTGTCCCAATAACTGGCTGAATCATTGCAGGATGCTTCATTAACCAACCTAAAACAATCGCTTCAGGTGTTGTTTCCTTTTCTTTAGCCATCTTTTCTACAATTTCTTTAGTCTGTTTATCTGCAGCTGACATTTCTTCCATCACTCTGCCAGAATACATCCCATATGCCAATGGTGCCCATGCCTGAATTTGAATATTTTCTAATCGACAATATTCTAATATTCCATCTGCAAAATTAACATCTGTACCTGCTTTTTGATTAACGAGGATTCCTTGCTCAAGCCAATCGATTCGTTTTAAACTCATTTCAAGCTGGTTAACGATTAACGGTGTATTAGAGTATGCACGTAATAGTTTGATTTGTGCTGAGCTCATATTTGATACACCAAACTCCTTAACTTTTCCAGCTGTTTTTAAAATATCAAACGCTTCTGCAACTTCCTCAGGCTCAACCAATGGATCTGGTCTATGTAACAATAAGATATCAAGATAGTCTATTTGAAGTCGATGTAATATTCCATCAACAGATTGCAGAATATGCTCCTTAGAAAAATCAAATCGATGTGGAGAATTTCCTTCAGGGAAGCGAATTCCACATTTTGACTGAATCACAATGTTTTCTCGTAACTTTGGATTGTTTTTCAAGATGTTTCCAAAGATCGTTTCTGCCTTCCCCATTTTATATATATCCGCATGATCAAACATACTAATTCCCGAAGAGAGTGCAGCGTCTACAGCTTTTTCAGCAACGACAATATCTTCTTTTGTTATCGGGTTATGGTCCCATCCTCCTCCAAAACCCATACATCCAAGCACTAAACGGCTAGATGTTATTTCACGTTGTTGTAATGGCATTACTTTCATCTTCGTTTTCTCCTCATTCCATATACTTTTAAAATTATTCAAAAAGGCTTTAACGATGAAACTATTCGATTTTGAACTTAATAAATCCTGCAAATAAATGATAAGTGATAATAAAAATAAAGGGAACTATTAAAAGTCATCCTAAAAGCTTGTGAAGAAAAATCATCTATATTCATGTAAATGATAAGAGGAATTGAACAATATTGAGGCACTAATCAATATGATTTGTTTTATTAGAAGAATAGGCTGCTCGATAAATGACGAGATCAGCCTTATATAATATTACTCTGATACCAATTCAGCTTGAATAATATATCTATCAGGGGCAGAACCAATAAAATCAAACGGATAGCAAGTAGTAAGTGTCAAGGTTGGTTTATCCTTTTTTACTATAACAGTACGGTCATTTGCATCTGTAATCCATATATCTTTAATTTTATATGTAAAGGATTCCCCTTCATATTCAACCGTCATTGTATCCCCTTGCTTAAGCTCACCTAGTTCCGTAAATACGGTATCACGATGTCCGCTTAATACAGTATGACCTCCAATATCATTAGGAATCGTTGTCCACTCACTGACATACATACCAACACCTTTATCAAGTGTTGATTCATCTGTATTCCAAAAAACATCGAAGCTTGAAGCTATTTTTGGAATATTTAATTTCGCTACTTTTTTACCATTCTCAACAGAATAGTTCAAAGTTGACACATCTTCAATCGTTTTTTCACTCTTTTCTTCAAGCGCTTTTTTCGGTTGTAATTCAGTACTTTTCATCGTAATTGCTTGAGACTCATCAATGGCTTTTACAGATTTTTTACTGTCATTCCATTGGTATAAATTCCAGGCAGAATAGCCGATCCCGCCAATTATTAATACAGTTGCAATAAATCCAATGATTCGGGACATTCTTACCCTCCCAATCTTAAAATCTTAAAGAGGACGACATCGCCCTCTTCAATCATTTTTATTGAAATAATCTCTTTCTCACTGCAAGGATAGCTGCGCCTAATGCTGCAATTGCGCCACCCATTAATGCACCAACAGGATTCGTTCCAGCTGTTTTCGGTAGCTGTCCACCTTGTTCATTATTTGAATTATTATTAGCAACTGGTGTTACTTTAATGTTACTATCGTTGTTACCCTTTACTTGTCCACCATTATTACTGTTATTCTCTGATGGATCGTTTCCTTTTCCTGAATTATTTGGAGTTGGCTTATTAACAATAGGTGTAGGTGTTGCACCACCATCATTGTCTTTGTCTGGATCGGTATTTGAACCGTTGTCTGTGCCGTTGCCAGGTTTATTACCTGGTTCTTCTTCATTACCTTGATATTTCACTAGTTCAATTGGTGTTGTATATGATTCAATTGCTTCATTACCGCTAAATAAAGTTATTTTCACTTGAAGTTTTTTAATATCTTCAAAGCTTAAATTGCTTTCACCAATCGCAGAGAAGAAGCCTTGATAACCACCAGCGGCTTCGATTGCACCAATGTTAACTGAAGCCGTATTTCCATTCCAATCAAGATCTAATCGACTAGATCCAAGCCCTAGGTCTCCACCATCTAAGAAATCATCAAGGGCATCAGGAATCGCACCTTCTTCATAGCTATCTGGCTCATGAATTGTTACACCCTTTGGTACGATAAACTCAATTTTTACATTATCGATGTTTTCAATTTGTAAATTTTGCACCTTAAATCCGAATTGCATACCAAATTGATTATCAGCTAATCCTGGAAAATCAGTTACTGCTTGTGCTTTTCCTTCAAAGTATGTTGCTTCATTCATTGTACTGAATGTTAGATTACTTGTTCCAGAAATACTGCCAACAGGTAAGTAACCTTCCGCATCAATCACATATCCATTTAAATCTTGAAGTAAATTAGCTCCAGATGTTTTTCCGATAACAGGGATACTAATTGAAATATTTTTTGTTTCTCCTGCTTTCACTTCACCAACTGGAATTGCTAATTCTGTTTCTTCACCTGTTAAAAGAAAAATGTCTTGAGGTGTTTCGTCTGTATCAAGCACCATAATATCATCAGGAATATCTACTCCTGTATAAAAGTTAGTGATTGCTTGTTCAGAATTATTTGTAACAGATGCATTAATTGTTAATGTATAGTAGCCTTTTTCTTTATCAAATTCAGAAACCTTTCCAGTCACTGAACCATTCATTTGGGCAACAATTTCTTCATATGATAACTCAGGCTGCTCTTCTTCAATCTCATCAACAACTTCTTCATCATTAGGAGTTGATCCCTCTTCTGTTGGAGGTGTTACTACCTCTTCCTCGTTTGGAGTTTCCGCTTCAACTTCCTCTGTATTTTCTGTATTCTCTTCTGTTACTTCATCTTCAGTTGCTGCAGGCTCCTCTGCTGTTGGGGCTTCTTCGGCTGGTACTTCTTCTGTTGGGGCTTCGCTCTCTTTATTTGAGGTTGGTTCATCTGCTACTGCTTCAGAATCAGTACTTCCTTCTGTTGTAGCATCAGGAACAACTACATCTACAGCTTCTGTTGTCGTTTGTTCACTAGCTGTATCTACAACTGCTTGCTGTTCAACATTTTCACTGTTTTCTTCAGCTGCTACTGAAACTGCTGGAGTAATTGCTACTGCTAATCCTAATGTAACGATTGATGCTTTTTTTAACAAAAAATCCACTCCCTATTCCACATTATGTATTTTTGTACCATTACCAGATTGTAATACTACTATTTCTAATTAAAGTAACAATCTATTAAACCCATGTTACTATTTCGAAATATTAGTATAAAACCTAAAAATGGTAGTTTAAATTTACAAAAATATCATAATCCATTCCTAGTGTTTATATCAATCGTCTCAAGGAAAAATGGCTAATTGGTCACAGTTAATTAAATTATTGCTTCTACATTATTTTACATTTTTAATCAGAAGGAAATCATTGTTATTTCAAGGATTATCCAATTACGCAAAAACATGAAATCAGTATTCCCGTAAGAAAAAACAGGAATAATCTCCTACTAAATATATAATTTATTAAACAATTATTTAATAGAATCAATTAAATCTAAATAGACTGTACACATTTAAAAATGTGACAGCCTATTTATACATTTTGTTAGCATTTTTATTGCTCGATGAAACAAACTACTTTATTCCTACCTTCAGATTTTGCTTGATATAAAGCTTGATCTGCTCGTTTTATTATTTCGTCCAGCTGTTCACCTTTTTCTTTATTCATGCTAACTCCGATAGATAAGCTAATCGCAAACTCTGATTTGTCAGGTAACCTAAATCGATATTTTTCGACTCTCTCCCTAATAAGCTCAGCCATTTGTTCTGCTTCCTCACCACTAACATTTAATAGAATGGCTGAAAACTCTTCTCCGCCATTTCGAAATGCTAAATCTTTTTTTGGGATCGTGTCTAATAAAAGTTGTCCAAATTGCTGTAAAATAGCATCACCTGCTTGATGACCATATTGATCGTTTATTTGTTTAAAATGATCAATATCAATAAATAGTAAGGCAAACCGACTTTTGTCACTACTAGCTTTTACTAGTAGTTTAGCTAATGTGAGATTAAATTCCCTAACATTTTTAAGTCCAGTCAAATAATCGATTGATGCATAGCGTTTATATTCATTGTGTAAATAATTAGCACGACTTATATAGTTAACGAGAAGTAGAGTTAATGTACTTCCAAAAATAGATAATAACCAGTAGTTCAGTAAAATAAATCCAAAATCGTCAATCTCGCGGACACGATAGTATAATATAATTGAAAAAACTGCTGTACTGCTTACAACCATGAACAACCACTTTAATGTATTTTGGCTCTTAAGCTTTCCTATCAACCCAACTAGTATCCCAACGAAGATCGTTGTAAGTGATACGATTAACATAATAGGTGTTATGTCGACAAATAAAATTCTACTGATGGCAATAATAAGTGAGCAGATAAAACTAACCGTTACACCACCAAACATAGCAGCGATAATGATTGGAATATGTCGTAAATCAATAATTGTTTCAACATCGACCTGAATACTAAAAATCATTAAGATTGAACCTAAAATTCCGAAAAAAACGCCAAAAAGAATTTGATTTTTCTTTAATGATGAAGCTTCCGAGTTTTTAAATATTACTCCAGCTAAAAAGATAAATGTAACTAAAATACAAATATGGACAAATAAATCCTTTAACAACACGCTAATCCTCCGGCATCTGCAGATGTATTTGCAGCTCTACGTGTTTTGAACAAACGATAAAAGCATACTTTCATAATCTAATTTCCCTTTTATATCTAAATTATTTTTATATATTATACGTAATTGTGCGTTTAAATATTAGGTTTATCTTTGACTTCTGTACATTTTTCTTATAGTCTACTTTCAATCCTTTTTAATTTTTTATCTGATGGAAGGATATTGTAATCAGAAAAAATGATGGTAGGTTCAATTAAATGAAAGCTTTTCCACAGCTTAATCAATTCCTTACGAGTTCTTTCTTTTACTTCTTGTTCGTGATTTTTTTGTTCCACTTTAATTTTCACTTCAATTAAATTTAATTCCTTTTGAATTACCTTGTATTCAAGAATATGCTCGGATGCTAGCATAACCGCTCTTCGAATAAAATCTGGAAAAAGAACCTTTTTTTCTTTTTCACCATATCTTTCTCCATAAAATAAATCATCACTTCGTCCATCTATTCGCTCTAAAGCTAAAAATTTGGAACCACACGGACAAGGTGTTTTCCGTTCAATTAAAAGATCATTTAAACGATATCTAATGATCGGTTGTGTTATTCTCGTAAAGTCCGTAATAATTGGAACAAATATTCCTCGCTCCCGATCTAAATATTCTTTTTGTATAGCTACTAAATCCTCATTTATATGGAGCGTACCATGTTTACAAGTTGTAGCTAAAAATCCTTCTGTGCACTGATACACCTGATGAAGCTGCTGCTTAAAAACAGCCTCGATAAATTTCTTATCAATGTCCTCTAGAACTTCAGCTACAGAGATTATTTTCGTAGGAGAAATATGAAGCTGATTTTCGGTCTGCCATTCAGCTATTTTTCTTAGCATCGAAGGAGGGCCAATCATAATCGTCGGCTGTATATCTTGTAATCTAGTTTTATGTGATTGAAAATCATCTAGTAAATCAAAATAGTGAAATGTTATTTTCCCATTTTCTGTTGAAGAGTAGAGATTGTTATTTGCACGCAGAAAAAAAGCGATTCTATGTGTGTTTAACAAACTTCCTGGAAGTAATTTCGCTAAAACTGTTCCTGCCCACATTTCAGATTCCTTATCACTAACTAAAAACAGCCCTCGGTTACCACTTGTACCAGAAGATAACCCTATTGATATATTGTTTATCTTAGGAGAAAAGTCCCTCGTCTTTTCCGCAGAAAATGCAAGGTTTAAAGCCTCCTCCTTTTTTATACCTACCGTATTGAATAAATCAAATTGCTCCATCATCATAGCTTTATCAATGATAGGTAGCTTTCTCCATTGATTTGTCTTTAATTCAGTTTCATACTCTGAATACAGTGAACGATAAAAAGGAGATTTTTCAACAATAAAATCCAAATGCTTTTTAATTTTTTTATTTTGATAGTTTTCGATTTCATGCCTTGAATGAAATTTACGACCATATTTTGTTAAAATATAATGCTTTAATAATCTAACTTTATTCATAGATAACTCCTTGTTTTACCTTTTCCCAAGTTTTATGACAATGTGTTGGTAGGATATCTATTTCAGGGTTTTGAATCCATAACTGATTTAATTTTTTCAAATTATTTCGATACATTTCGACATCTTCTATTATGACATTAGCGATCCAATGTGGAAAAATTAATTGTTCAAATGCTTCACTTACCCAGACTGCATCCGCACATAATAAAACACGTTTTCCACTCTGCAAATTCACAAATATCCCAAATTGTCCAATTGCATGACCAGTTAAGTCAATCGCTATCACTGATTCATCTTCAAAAACATCATAGCCGATTGAAAAATCGCCATAGCTTTTACTTAATTGCTTCTCGTCCATTTCATCGATAAATATTAATCTTTCCTCGATATTTTCCGGAAGTAATTCAAGCAAGCAACCTTTTGTTAAGGCTTGAAACTTACTCTTCGTCACGATATGTTCATAGGCTTTTTTAAATGTTAATATTTTGGCATAAGGAAAATCCTTTAATCCTGCAGTGTGATCCCCGTGGAAATGTGAAAGAATAATATAGTTTATCTGTTTTTGATTAATACCGATTTCCTCTAGTTGATATTTTATTGATTTTGTTTCAGTAAACGTTACTGGTGTTATTTTCGCATATGCCGAAAAAGGAAATCGTTTTGTTGCCTCAAGGAAATGTGAGGCATACCCTGTATCAAATAAAATGTATCCATACGTCTCATGATTTAGCAATGCAACGGTTGCAGGAAATTTTACCGATTTAAAGCTTCCGTTCGAAAGGATAATTTTTTCCGGATGTGTACAATAGCCACATTCAAATAATTGCAACGACTTAATTTTCATGATTCTTCCACCATTCTACAAATTCAGCAGCTCCTGTCTCAATTGAAACAGCAGGAACATAGCCAAGCTCACTCTTTGCCTTTTCAATAGACAAAGTTTGCGTTTGTGAGAGCACGCTAACCGTATATTTCGTAAGCAACGGCTCTTTTCCTCGAAAAACAACTGTTGAAAGCTTTTCTAGTAAGCTAGCGATAAAATATGCTTTTTTCACTGAAATCGTTTTATATTTTACAGAAATGCCAAGCTGTGCAATGACATTCTCGATCATTTTATATAAGCTCACACTTGTTCCGTTTGTAATATTATACTTTTGACCCAACGTTTTTTCTTCAGAATTCATGCATAGTAATAAAGCATCAACAACATTTTCTACATATGTAAGGTCAATCTCAACATCCCCATTACCAAACTTGGGGAAAATTCCCTTTTCACACACTTTAATTAATCTTGGTAGGATTGCGTTATCACCAGGGCCAAAAATTGCCCGTGGACGAATTGTAATTGACGGAACGCCAGCTTCAAACGCTTTATCAACTTCAATTTCAGCTAAATATTTCGTTTCAGCATAATGATTCACAAATTTATTTGGTAACGGGTCTGATTCTTTTACGTTTCTTCTTTCATTGTAATAAAAATATAAGCTTGGGGTAGAAACATGGATTAGCCTTTTTACATTCGCTTCTTTACAGCCTTCTATCACATGCTTAGTTCCTAAAACATTTGCATCGTAAAAATCCTTGTATTTCCCCCATGGAGAAGAAAGTGCACCACAATGAAAGACATAATCCTTATTTTTACAGAGCTCAATGATTCGTTCTTTGTCCTCTAATAAGCTTGGTTCAAACCGAATATTCTTCTCAGTAAGCATTTGACCAATTTTGCGATTCCTGCCTGTTGCTGTGACATTAAAGCCAAGAGTGGCCAATCGGAATGCTAATTTTTGCCCTAAAAATCCTGTAGCACCAGTTACAAGCACATTCATCCATCTTCACCATCCCAACTTATATCATATGTAGATTGTTCTAACAGCTTATTTTTATAAACTCTACTATCCTTCCATAAATAGAACATACTGAGAAATTGATAGATTACCGGTTTTCTATCATTTGCTTTATTAACAGCGTCATGAAATGTGAAAACAATTTTCAACCATCTCTTAAACCCTTTGATTGTCGTACACTTTTTTAAACCGTAAAGTAATACTCCTAGCTTTATCGCTTCTTTAGCACCTTGTCTAGGATATAGAGTTTGTCGTTGTACTTCATTAATAAAAACCGTCCCTAATTGCTTATCAAACAAATGCAAACCACTTGTTGCACGTGGATTACACTCAATTGGTATCGGTACACCATCAGGATTCAATATAAAATCAAAAGATATTTGTCCTGTATAGGAAAGTTTGTCAACAATTTCCCGCGTGAAATCCTCAATATAATCATTTTTAATATATTCAAAGGACAATGTGGCACCTAAGCCAGCTGTCATTTCAGAACGATAAATTGAATGGGCAAGCAGCCTTCCTTCTTTGCAAATTGCATAAGAGCAATATTGGGGACCAATAATTCTTTCCTGGGCAATCCATGAAGAATTAAATTCAATTGATTTTTTTAGCTCACTAATAGATTTTAAAAATACAACTGATTCTGAAAAACGGGAAAACACTTTTTTCGCTACAATTTCTTGATTTAAAAAATATTGACTAAGCACTTCCTGATTTGTTTCAGGAGTGAGTAAACATGTTTTTGGTGTTTTAAACCCCAATTCTTCAACAAATCGAATAAATGTCTCCTTATGATGAAGCATCGTCATATGTTGTAAGTCATCGACAAATACATCACAATACTGTGATAGCTCACTTTTATATTTTGAAAGATAAAAAGTCTCCTCACATGTCGGAATTAAGATGTCTATTTTATATTCTTTAATAATTCGAGCGAGACTATTTACCCATTCATTCGGATTAAATTTTGGAGAAGGAGTGTAAAAATATTTCGTCACACTGTTAGATGATTTTGCTATTGCATACGAAATACAATCAGCCGCAAATACAACAAAACCGAATTCCTTTAAGATTCGACATAAATGTAAAGTAACAGGAGCTCTTGCCCCTGTAATTAACACCCTTCTCGAATTAATACTCAAGAAGAATGCCTCCTATAGATAATCCAGCAGATGTGCCTAATAAAAAGACTTTATCTCCCCGTTTAACCCTACCTTGTTTAATTGCCTCATACAATGCCATTGGAATAGATGCAGCAATCATATTTCCATAATTTTCAATTGTTGTCATAAATCGTTCTTCATTAACGCTAAGTTTTTTTCGAATAATTTTCATTGCCGAGGCACTAGCCTGATGTGGGACGATCATCTTTATATCATCCATTGTTAGATTAGTATTTTCAAATAATTTTCCGATGAAAGTCGGCAGCAATTTATATGAGAGCTTAAATATTGCCGTACCGTCCATGTCAAATAGGAAATCCTCCTTTGTATCCTCAGCATAATTTCTAGGATGGATCTTTGTCCCGCCCCCTCTAATTTCAGAAAGATGTGCACCTGCACTGTACGTTTCCATACGTGAGGCAATAATATGTGAGCTATCCGTTTCAGTTGTTTTCGAAAAAACGTAAGCAACCGCGCCATCTCCAAATAGAATGCTACTTTCATTTTGACTCCAGTTCAGCCCTACCGAAGCAATTTCGGAAGAAACAATTAACACATGGTTAAACCTTCCTGATTCCATTGCATACGAAATCATATCTAATGCTGTTAGAAAACTTAAACATGTTGAATTAATATCAAATGCGGGGATCCCAGAATGCTGGAGTCCTAGTTGTTCTTGAATAAGTGAAGCATTACAAGGTATCGCCTGCTCTATTGTTCCGCTTCCACTTACAATACAATCAAGTTCATTTAGTTCAATACCCGCGTCAGCTATTGCTTTTTTCGCTGCCTCTGCTCCCATGTATGACGCAGTTTCATCTGTCACAAAATAACGCTGCTTAACCCCTGATTTTTTTTCCGACCAACCGTTTTTTGCACCTATTATTTTATCAATTTCTGCTCCGTCTACTATTCTTTTTGGTAGATATGAGCCAATACCAGTTATTTTAATATTACGTTTCATCTGTATGCACCCCAAATTTCCCTATTTATCTTTAAGGCTATTTTCCCTAAAAAAGCCATCTTATGCTATCTTACCGTTTTTTGTTACTTTAGAAAATAAAGATTTTTTCACATTTTTTACATTTAATCATTAGTTAATTGAATAACACCCTAGCAAAATTTAAAAAATCATTCAAGAAATAATAAAAAGCGGAGAGCTTTTCTTAAAGCTCTCCGCGAAAATATTTATTCATTAAACAGGTATCTTTCTTTGGACTAGAATGTTTTTATTATCAGGTTCAATAATTTTTTTATAGTCAATTTTCAGAAATACTGACTTTTCCCCAAATATGGCTTCCTCTTTAATTTGAATTTTCCTTTCTGCCTAGCAACTGCTAAGCATTAACTGTTACATCCTTATTCTTTACTTTTTGAGTTCCTTTCCATGAAAAATAAGTAAATATTCTAAGGAGTTTTTCAAGTGGACCCATTTTAAACTTTTTCAAATAGATATAGCTGCCAACCATCTGCAACATATAAATAATTAATGAAAGGAAAATTCCAATTAAAACGCCTAGTTTACCAAAAAAACCAAAGCCATAGCCATAAAAAATAGTCGTACAAATGATTGTTTGAAGAATATAATTACTGAAAGATAACTTTCCAACACTTTCGAACATTTTTACTACCTTAGATTGCTTTCCACTAATATACATCAAAGCAAAGGCACAAATATATCCTAAAGATAATAAATTCCCGCCAAGCATATTAATAGCTCCACTCCATGGATTTTCAGGAACGATATATAGCATACTTTTACAAATCAAACCAATCGGAAGCAATATTGCTGATATTGTAAGATATTTTATTTTGTCCTCTTTTGGTTTAACGAACCAACCTGTTTTTGCACAGTACATACCAATTAAAAATAATGCACCTGAGATTAATGGCATTAGAAGAGATACAAATATTACTAGAAAATCAGGAATATCTATTGGCATTTCATTATTCCGATGTTCTTTAATTTCGAAATAACTTCCTTCTCCATAAATATCGATCGTTTTTAATACGTATTCCTCTGTCGTTTTCTTCTCTTCATCTGTCTCATATGTTGATAAACCGTAGCCAAAGAGCGATGACAATATCAATAATGACAATCCCAAAATAAGTAATGTTTTTGGTTTTCGATTTACAAAGATTAAAAGCAATATCCCCATTATTCCATAGAAAGTTAAAATGTCACCCTCCCATAAAAACTCAGAGTGCAAAAATCCAATGAATGCTAAAAAGAAAAATCTTCGGAAAAAGGTCCTTTTTACTTTGCCCCCTTTTTT
The DNA here is from genome assembly GCF_052044855.1 of Metabacillus sp. 22489. NCBI lineage: Bacteria > Bacillati > Bacillota > Bacilli > Caryophanales > Bacillaceae > Metabacillus > Metabacillus sp. 22489. Next base: position 9,313 of record NZ_JBQENT010000060.1, on the reverse strand, counting down.
CTTTATGCTATTTGCCATCATAATCATCGAATAGCCGAACAAGAAAGTGAAAATCGGCATAAAGCTGCCTTCTACAAAAATTTTCAATAAGTAATAAGCTATATTGTCGATTTGATTTAAGGAATACAAATGGATTTCATCTTTTCCCCATATTCCGTACTGAAATATCAACATATTCGCCATTAATATTCCGAGAAGGCTTAAGCCTCTTAATCCATCAATGGTATGGATACGATTCGTGTTCATAAATATTCTCCTTTTTAAACTTGATATCTCTACTTTACTAATCAAAGCTTTCCACAATAAAACCAATTGTTTACCATTCGATAAACTTTTCAATCGTTCGTTCAACTTCTCGTAATGTTCATATGCTACGATATGTTAAGAGGTGAGCTATATGGAAAATTTAGAAAGCAATAAAATTTTGCTAGTTGATGATGAACGTTCAATCGTAAAAATGCTGGAAACTGTTCTTCGTAAGGAGGGCTTCAGGCACATATATACTGCTTATAACGCTCAGGAAGCTTTACATATACTTGAAAGGCAAAAAATGGATATCATTGTGTTAGATGTCATGCTGCCTGATCAAACCGGCTTCGATTTATGTCCGAAAATCAGACAATTAAGTAATGCATATATCTTATTTTTGACAGCTAAAATATCTGATTTGGACGTTTTAACAGGCTTTGCGATTGGTGGAGACGATTATGTTACTAAACCATTTAATCCATTGGAAATTGTCGCTAGGTTAAAGGCACATTTGCGGAGAAATACGCAAACTGTCGAGGTCTCAAGCATACAACAATCATCTGTTTTTGACTTTGGTCGCTTTATCTTATATGAGGATTCTGGAGAACTACATGTAGATGGAGAGGTAATTCCATGTCCAGCACAAGTATACATGCTTCTTCTTTATTTCTGTAAACATCCTAATAAGATTTGTTCAAAAAATGAATTACTTGAAGCAGTTTGGGGCTTCGATCATTATGTAGATGAAAATACCGTTGCAGTACATATAAGAAGGATTAGAGAAAGAATTGAAGAGGATCCGAGTAATCCTAAATTTTTAGTCACTGTTAGAGGATTAGGATATAAGCTAGTTAGGAGTTATCAAAATGAGAAAATTAAGAAATAGATTAATTTTTCATTTCTCATTACAATTTGTTACATTAACAATAGCTATAACAATACTTGTTATTATTCTTTTCTTTTTATTAGTAAACTATATTGCAAACGATGAGATTAAACGGAACACTCCTGTAGGTGTATTTGATGGAATTTTTTCAGATACTGAAATCATTGATAATAATAAAGCAACACTCTCTGATAAATGGATAGCATTATTAAAGCAAAATGAAATGTGGGTTCAGGTTATTAACAATCATGGTAAAGTCGTTGGAAATTTCAATACTCCTAGTGAACTTCCAACATCGTATGCAATGAGTGATATTATCAGTATTGAAGAGAATGATCAACTTTTAGGATATACGATTAAATCTGAGGTAGATAATACATACGAAGAACCATATTATTATATTCTTGGATATAAAGATAAAAACAAAGAAAAGCTTGTTTCTCTTTTCAAGCAATATAATGAAAATGGCCTTCTTAACGAAAATGAACTGCCTGGGATCAAAAAGAAATTAAAAGATGCAACGATTCATATTATCAATAAAGAAGGCGAAATTCTCCAATCTATAGGAACTGAAATGGATGACGCAAAAAAATATAAGCCACTTGATATTTTACTAAGAAGACAAGAACCGGGATATTATTCAACCGAAACGTCCATTTATCATGACTCATCAACAAAAAACACATGGATTTTATTATCGCCTAAGAAAGATTCTGAGTATACTAGTATAACCATTTTGGAAAAATTCATAATAGCTATCATCATTATCGGTGCCTCGGTATTTTTCATAACAGTTTCACTATCTATTTGGAACGGCTATCGATATGGTCAGCCTCTCTTTATTTTTACGAGCTGGCTTGAACGGATGGGGAAAAAGCAATATGATGAAGTGCTAACAGTAAAAGAGCGCCATAAAATATTTCGTAAAAGCGGAAAAGTTCGAACGAGATATCGTTTATACCGTGAAGTAATCAATGCATTTTACGAAATGGCTGAGAGACTTGCAGCATCTGAAAAAGAAAAAATCAAGCTAGAAAAAACGCGAGAAGAGTGGATGACAGGTATTTCCCATGACTTACGTACACCTCTGTCTTCCATTCAAGGATATGGTCATTTACTAGAAAGCGGTCAATATAATTGGACAAAAGCTGAATTGGTTGAAATCGGAAATATCCTCGTTGAGAAAAGTGAACATATGCTAAGACTTGTCGAGGACTTTACATTAACTTTTCGAATCAAAAACAAGGCATTATCTCTTGTTATGAAAAATTATAGTTTAAACCAATTAGTTCAACAAATAACAGCTAAGTATTTAAAGGATAGAACTTATAATCAGTATGAATTTCATTTTATTAATGCCAAAGACCAATATTCTATTAATGCTGATGCTAAATGGTTTGAAAGAATGCTAGATAATATCATAATAAATAGCATTAAACATAACCCTCCAGGTACGAGCATTACACTCTCAATCAATATGCACGAAAATGACAATCAAATTATTCTACAAGTCAAAGATGATGGAGTTGGAATGGATGAAAATACTGTTCAACAGTTATTCGAACGGTATTATCGAGGTACAAATACAGAGGAAAACACCGATGGTTCTGGCTTAGGGATGAATATTGCAAAAGGTATTGCCGAACTTCATTCTGCAAAAATTACCGTTACCTCGGAGCTTAATCAAGGAACAATTATTAACATTTCCTTTCCACTAATGAATGGAAACAATAAATAAAGAAAAAAAAGACTGACTTTTTAGATGTTTAAAGTCAGTCTTCTCTCTTAAAAAGTCGTTTCATTTTTTATATACTGGAAAATACTTTATCAAAACCTTGTTTAGTACGTTTCATTAGCTCTACTACTGATTCTGTAGGTGGATTTGGTGTTAATACTTCTTGAGAGATTGCTCCATTGTACCCTGTTTGTTTGATACTGTTTAAAAACAAAGGTAAATCTATTACTCCCTCTCCTGTATATAGACGATCATTATCTTTAAGCTCTTCAATTGGTAAAGAATATGCATCGTTTATATGAACATGGACAATTTGTTTTTCGTTTAACCTTGTAATGTCTTCACTTGATAAGCCTGTTGTATACCAATGATAAGAATCTAATAATAATCCAACGTTCGATTTGCCAATTGCATCAATAAGTTCTAACGTTTCATTCTGTGTCCAAATAAAAGGATATTTCCCTAATTTTCGAAGATGATGTGGGCCAACATATTCTAAACCCAAACGGATCCCATATACATCTAATATCTCGGCACAAGCTCTTAATCTCTTAATTGTCGTACTCATAAAGCTAGCTGGCTTTAAATCTGTGGATGGTAAAATATATGTACAGCAGCGTGTACAGCCTAAATCAAATGCTGCCTTAGCAGAGCTTACAAGATTTACGATATCTGATTGAAATTCCTCGTTTGAATTTCTCCATTCAACAGGAAGTGGAATTGCTCCAATCACAATTTTATTCTCTTCTAAAATAGCTTTTGCATGAGGTAAACCATAGTCCTCAATAAATTGTTTAGCATCTATATCAACAGATTGAAAGTTATAATCTGCTGCTAATTCAATAAATTGTTTATCATCAATACTCGTCCCAAATCCCGCCTTTGTTAATCCTCTTAACATAAAAATTACCCCTTTCGGAAATGATGTAAAAAGTAAGGAGCTTTCCCATAAGTATAAAATCTTAGTGAAAAGCTCCATTTACATGATCGTCAATCAATAAAACTATATGTTCCAATCCAATTCAACTTCACGACCTGATCTAGATGATTCATAAATTGCATCAAGGATTAGATTGTTTGCTAATCCGCTCATTGCTGAGGTGATTGGCTCTTTTTCTTGGCGAATACACTCAATAAAATGTTTACTTAAGTATATCCGCTCATCTATTTCGTTTTCGTTAGGAAATAATTCAATATCAATTGGACGGTCAAATTGTTCAGTTAAGATTTTTGCTTGATTTCCATTAATAGATGCTCCACCGTCTGAACCCATGAGATGAATAAATGGATTATTACTCGTTTCCATATTAACGGCCCAGCTTACTTCGAGTGATAAAATCGCCCCATTATCCATTTTAATTAAAGCGGTCGCTAAATCCTCGACATCATAAACTCCCTGCCAATTTGGTGTACCCCAATTTCCAATACCTTTTCTCTTCGGGCCAAATTCCGCATATGTTGCTCCATAAACAGAGATTGGCTTTGGATTTCCCATTAAATACAGTGCCAAGTCAAGCATATGAACACCAATATCAATTAAAGGTCCGCCACCAGCTTCAGATTTTTGCGTAAACCAGCTTCCCCAACCTGGTATCCCTTTCCTTCGAAACCACCCAGTTTTTGCATGATAAATTTTTCCGAAAGCACCCTTTTCAACCTGTTCTTTTATTTGTCTAATTTGCCATTGCCATCTCATTTGATGGGCAACCATCACTATTTTTCCAGTTTCACGCTGTACTCTAACAATTTCTTTAGCCGCTTCACTATTAATACCCATTGGCTTTTCAACTAAGACGTGCTTTCCAGCCTTCAAAGCCGCAATTGTAAGGGATGCATGCCACTTATTAGGTACACCAATTATAATTGCATCAATCTTATCTTCATTAATCAACTCTTCCGCAGTATGATAAACTTTTTGTATGCCATGTTCTTTTGCTCTTTGTTCAGCCAAAGGTATATATGTATCTGTAATACCTATAATTTCAACTTCATCAAGTAGCTTTCCGAATGTTGTTAAATGTACATTACCGATTGCACCGGCCCCAATAATCCCTAATCTAATTTTCCCCACATGAAATTCCTCCAAATAACAGCAAAATGATAAAATAAAGACTTAGAAACATTGTTGTTTCCACTTCAGGCATTCCCTATCTACAGGCGGTCTGGGAGTCTCCTTGTTGGAGTCTCATGCTTACACTCCAATCAACAATAAACTTAAATATAGCTAATCAAAAAATATTACAAAATTGTTTTTAAATATGTAATACTTTGTTCAATACTTTCAAAAGGAGAACGTTTACATTTATCTTGTTCGATAATGAACCATTCTACATTTTCAAGCTTACACTTCTCTACAATTGCTTTAATATCTACGCCACCTGTTCCAAGCTCAGCAAACGTTTTCTCTTCGTCAGTTGTCATATCCTTCAAGTGAATTAATGGCAAACGATTTGAATATCTTTCTATCCATTGTAGAGGATCTTCCCCCGCAAATGTTAACCAGTATACATCTAATTCTGCCTTAACGAATTCTGGATTTGTTTCAGCAAATAAAATATCCAAATAAGTTTTACCTTCACTTTTTTCTAGTTCAAAGTCATGATTGTGATAACTAAGTGAAATGCCTTCTTGCTGACACTTCTCACCGATTTTATTCAATCGGCTTGCAAGAGCATAATAGTCATCCCTTTGATTTTCAAACAAATATGGACATACTATATTCTTACAATCTAAAATCTTTAAATATGCTAATTCAGCCTCTAAATTATTTTCTAAGTTTTCTAATGACACATGGCTGCTAACAGCTTTTAATCCAAGGCGATCAAGAGTTCGTCTTAAGTTTTCAGCTTCTTTTCCCCAGTAACCAGCAAGCTCAACTCCATTAAATCCCAATTCAGAAACCTTTTCTAACGTACCATAAAAATCCTTTTCACATTCACTATGTAATGTATATAATTGGACTGCTATTGAAATACTCATCTATGATTCTCCTTTTTTATGGAATATTCTTTCTCTTACTTATGATACCAAAAAAAATGTCACACTACATCACTTTTATGAAATCGGTTTCATTATTTTTAAGATACTTGTTAAATACCCTTATTTTTTATCTCTTTTCACAACTGACATCACCTCCCCTAACATTACCCTATAATACCTCCAATATCCACTCTAGTACAAACTTGCCTTTGAATTTCACTTTAGATATAGTTTACAAATCTATTGTTAATACTTACTTGTTTCAAAAGTTAATTTATAGTGTATAATTAAAGTGATCCTTCCGAAACATTCGCTTGTTGCGGGACACTTAACCATGTACGGATCGGAAGGATCACTGTGTCTGATGTAATATCAGGCACTTTTTTCTTTTCATTTACTTAATAAATAAAGTGAACTCATAACTAATTTTTGATATTATTAAAATAACTAAAGTTGATCGACAATTTAGCTTCATATAATCAAACTATACTTTATAAATTGTTCAGTAATCATTATTAACTAATGGTTAATAGGAGGAGCAAAAATGGAACATACGTGTGAATTTGTCTATCTACCAACAGATGTCGGAACCATCCGACTTGATATTTATCATAAGCATTCACTTTTCCATGTACAAGCTGAGCTTAACAACATACTCGCATCTTCATATGACCGAGTAAAAGTAGAAGCAGTAAAGAAAGCAATCCTCCTACTTGCTAAAGAATACCAAGCTTATGGACGTCCAGAATAGATAATTGTTTAAACAGATGATTGGATGTTGAATTTAATAAATGCCATTCTTCACATGAAACGATATATAAATAGAAAAACGTTGGGTTAAGAGGTGATTTACTTGTTAGAAGGCTGGTTTCTCTGGTTCATTATGTTTTGGATTGTTTTTCTACTCTCGATGCTTGCAATCGGTGGGTTTTTTATGTTCCGAAAATTTTTACAAAGGCTTCCTAAAGAGGATGGTAAATCTGATTTAGATTGGCAGGAGTATTATTTGCAAAAAACGAAACATTTATGGAAGCAAGAAGAAAAAGATTTATTAGAAGAATTAGTTGAGCCAGTTCCTGAGCTATTTCGTGATGTTGCCAGGGCAAAAATCGCTGGTAAAATTGGACAGCTTGCTTTAAAGGAAAACGCCAAATATATCACTGTAGATTTAGTTATCAGAGGCTATATAATCGCAACACCAAAGCGTGATCATAAATTTTTAATAAAAAGATTAAAAGAAAAGCAAATTGACTATTCACCATATAAAGCCCTATTTTAAAAAAACTGTCTCCAATTGTTCGATATGTTAGTCATATCGATACAGTATTCAGGAGACAGTTTTTACCATTTCATTCATTCAATTTTAAACAGTTGGAATATTTGGCGAAGAATCTAATTGATTTTTTACCTTTTTAAAAGTAAAATACATAGCCACCCTCCATGGAACAATCATTCCAAAAGCGAGAATCCAAAACATTCCACTTAATTCTCCAATATCAATTGATGTGCTTAAATACAATTTCATCACAATTCGAATTACTAACAATCCGATTAATATAAATGCAAAAGCTTTTGAACGTTTTAAATAAATGTCATTTTCTCTAATTTCAAAATTAGAAGTTTTAATTAAAAAAATTGAAAAAATCATCCCAACAATTAATGCCTCAAAAAATTCGGCAGCAGATACTCTAAACATCGGATGAATAAACATTAACGCACCTGTGCTCATAAAAATTGGAGGCAAAATTATTTTTTTCACGGTTGCTGGTTTCTTTTGTGCTTTCATCCTAATAAATAAGACAAAAACAGCCATACAAATAGCGAAGATTGTAGAAATAAATGTAAGCAATCGAACCAATCCTTTACTTTAAACAAGTCCTATATATAAGTATATACGAATTTTTATAAATTACCTAATAGAACTTTTCATTTTAATCAAATCCCTTTCAAAATATAAAAAAACCATTTAAGAATGTCCTAAATGGCTTTTACATTATCCTAAAACACGATCTATTGCTTCAAGTACACGGTTTTCATCAAATGGTTTAATAATAAAATCTTTAGCCCCTGCTTCAATTGCTTCAACAACCATTTTTTGTTGGCCCATCGCAGAACACATAATAATTTTTGCATCAGGGAAATTCCCCTTAATTTCTTTTAACGCTTCTATACCGTTTTTTTCAGGCATTGTAATATCCATCGTTACTAAATCTGGAACTTCCTTTTCAAATAGCTTTACGGCCTCTATACCATTTTCTGCTTCACCGACTACTTCATGATTTGCCTTTACTAATATATTTGATAAAGTCAATCTCATAAACTTGGCATCATCAACAATTAAAATTCTAGCCATGCCTAGTTCCTCCTCCAAAAATGATAAAAGAAGTCTCGATATAACATCAAACTTCAATCGTGAAGGCAATTGCAAGTTGACTAAAGGAGGGCTGTTAGACTCAAGCCATTCATCAAACGCAATATCTTTCACACATACCCTATTATATCAAAAACTACTTGAAAATATAGTAAATTCGTCTCAAAAAATATAACTTTTATGAAAAACAATAAGGACTTTACGCCTGTTAACATTACAATATTTATGAATAGTTTGCATTTATGTCATTAATTGTTTATTGTTTTTTTATTGAAATAATTAATTAAGAATCTTCATTACTATACGCAAAGACTGTTAATAAATTCAAGAAATAGATTTTGAATACTTTCTTTAAAAATCTATATTTTGAATTATTTACCAATAGCAGTTATAATTTACTCATTACATAATTAGATGATAGAAAGGATTACTATCATGCCGAATAATGAAATGCTTAAAATAATCGAAAAAAAACGTATTGAACTCATTAAAATTGTTCAAAAGAATGGAATAAATTCAAAAATATCTATTAAATTTAGCCAGGAGCTTGACAACTTGCTAACTGAATATATTAAACAAGACCTTCAAAATAAGAAAACACTTAATTAAAGAGAGGGTTTATTTTATTTTTAAAATTGAGAAATCCAAAAATCTGTACCAAAGTAATCTAAAATTGTCATGGAAATATTTATTAACCTGGTTGAATATCCTTAAGTTTAAGAGTCCATTACAGGTTGGGGAGAAGATATTATTTTAATTAACGTTAATTACCTTTTAAAAATTATTTTTAAATTATGTTCCATAATATTATTTTAATTTATAGAGTTGAAATGATATTCATTTTTTAATATTAATTTTACCTTTACTAGACTCAATATAACCTGAGTTTTATGAATTTGTTTCCCTGAAATAAAATCGACACACAAAATTTACAAACACTTATTTCAACACCTTTTCCTAATGGATTGAATTCCAATAAGAAAAACCGGGCATAGCCCGGTCCTTTTCATGGTTAGAGAATATCCGATAATTTGTACTCTATGCCATGTACCCCTTTATAATACTCAGGATACATTTCACCCCCACATTTTTC
>NZ_JBQENT010000059.1:0-26863 GCF_052044855.1 Metabacillus sp. 22489 | reverse complement strand
TTCAGTATTATTGTTTCTTGTCATCATTATCCATCACCTCTAAAATATCTATTAATAAATATTTTAAATAAAAAAAGACTGTATGCAAACTCGATTTTATCGAGTTTGTCTACAGTCTGCAAAGAGCGTTACTCGTAACGCTCTTTTCTTTTGCTAAAAAACATGAATACATCTCTTCTATTCGTTCTAATGCATCTAGTCCCCCCTCTTCCGTAACTCCACTTTTTACATTTCTTAATGTAGCAACTAAATAATTCAGAATATCGACCTCATAATTTTTTGCAGTCACCAACTCCATAATTTTACACATAAAAAAGAAAAGCTCTTTCCTTTCCTAGAAAAAGAATAATTAATAGGAAATAGTGGACACTATGGTTGATTATGCCAAGAAAGGTAGAGAAAGGCGGATTAAAATGGATGATTTAGTTATTGCCCGCTCCTTGTTCGGAACAACAATGGGATTTCATATTATCTTTGCAACCTTAGGAGTAGGAATACCATTAATGATTTTATGTGCAGAGATACTTTTTCAAAAAACAAAGGATCCGGATTATGCAATTATGGCAAGGCGGTGGACAAAGGGACAAGCCGTACTACTAGGAGTAGCTATTCCAACAGGTACGATTGCTGGGGTTCAACTTGCTTTATTATGGCCTGGATTTATGGAGGTTATCGGCAAGGTCATGGCCTTACCATTTCAAATTGAAATTTACGCGTTTTTTGTAGAGGCATTGTTTATGTCCATCTATGTATATGCTGCGGACCGTATTTCTCCTAAAATGAGGATTTTCAGTGTTTTCCTCGTTCTTCTTGGTGCAAGTGCATCTGCGGTACTTATTACAAATGTCCATGCCTTTGAAGGAACACCTGCAGGCTTTCGTATCGAAAATGGTGAAATCGTTGATACAGATCCATGGGCTGCATTTTTTAATCCGAGTTTCTTTATTTCTGCAGCACATGTTGCTGTTTCCGCTTATATGACAGGTGCATTTATGATTTGTACTATATCTGCTTTTAAAATGTTAAAAAACCGAAAAAACGAACGTGTTTATTCTTTTCATAAAAAGGCATTAATGCTTAGCCTTGTAATTGGTGGGATATTTTCATTATTAACAGCATTGAACGGACATGAATCGGCACAAATGCTCCATGAATATCAGCCTGAAAAGCTAGCAGCAGCAGAAGGCTTATTTGAAACTCAAGACTACGCACCATTAGCGATTGGTGGCTTTACTGACAAAGAAACCCAAGAAATTAAATATGCTATTGAAATACCTTGGGCCCTTAGCTTTTTAGCTGGCAATAGCTTTAAAACAGAGGTTATCGGTTTAAATGACTTTCCTGAGGAATATTGGCCACCATTATTTATTCATACCCTTTTTAACGGAATGGTTTTAATAGGTAGCTTTTTAATCTTTTTATCAATTGCGGGTTTTTTCTGGAAGAAAATTTTAAAGAAGCCTCGTTTCCCTAAACTCTTTATGTATGCATTCGTAATAGCTGGACCATTGTCGCTTTTATCGATTGAATTTGGTTGGATATTTGCTTGTACCGGTAGACAGCCATGGGTAATTTATAGAGTATTAGCAACGAAAGATGTCGTAACAGGATCAACACAGATAGGCACCCTGTTTATACTCTTTTCCTTGATTTATGTTATTTTAGGTATCGCTGTTTTACTCGTTCTAAAATATTATTTCAAAAGACATCCTGTTGAAAATGAGCTTGATTTGAATACTTAATAAGTATAATTCATAGAAAAGGCGTGTTTAACAATGACAACAGATTCTTTACTCGCAATTACCGTCCTTTGGGGATTTGTGTTTATTTACGCTGTGATGGCCACGATGGATTTTGGTGCAGGCTTTTGGTCAATGATATATATCAATAAAGAAAAGACGAAAGCAACGAATATTGCCAATCGTTATCTCTCACCAACTTGGGAGGTTACTAATGTTTTTATTGTAGCAATCGTCATTGCTCTCGTCAGTTTTTTTCCTGGGGCAACCTTTATTCTTGGTACTGTCCTCCTCGTTCCTGGTAGTTTAATTCTTATTTTATTAGCTCTACGAAGTGGTTTTCTCGTTTTTTCACATGTTGCAAAAGATTATGTAAAGGCACTAACTTATGTTTCAGGAATTTCTGGATTTATTATTCCCGCTTTATTAATGCTCGTACTTCCCATTACACACGGAGGCTATATTGAAGAAGTAAATGGTGTTCACCAGCTTCGTTTTGATGTGTTATTAACAAGTCCAAATATATACGCGTTTATCGGATTTGCAATCAGCAGTACGTTATTTCTCTCCTCTTTATTGCTCGCTGATTATTCAAATGTTGCAGAAGAACCTGATGCTTATCGAGTTTACAGGCGTGATGCTTTAATTACTGGACCGATCTCCTTGCTTATGGGAATTTTAATTATGCTTACATTACGAGTAGAAGCAAATTGGTTATACGTTAAAATGTTAAATGATCTTCCCATTTTAATCGGTTCAGTTATTGCTTATCTCATTGCAGGTTTGGCCTTATTTATTCCATCAGCTAAGCATAAAAAGAGAATTGGTCGACCGAGGTTAGCTGTAATTGCGATTACTATTCAATATTTATTAGCTAGTTATGTGTATGGAAGAGCACACTTACCTTATATGATTTATCCAGATGTAACAATTGAGTCTGGCTTTACACATCCAAATACATTCCGAGCATTATTCATGACGTATATTGTTGGATTTCTCATTCTCTTCCCTGGCTTTTTTTATTTTTGGAAATTGTTTATGAAGGATAAGCGGTATTTAAAACAAAATGAATCGTAATCATTTTTATTACAGATGCTTGGACTTAGTAGTTCAGGCATTTTTGCTGTTTTACAAAATATTAATTATTCTTTAGTTTTGGAATTACAAATTATATCGAGTTTGTTGATAGAAGGAAATTAGCATTATGTATTTCATAAATAGACTTAATTAGAGTACTCCTTCACATTAATTACCCTCATAAAAAAGTCAATCCGTTTGGTTGTTATTTCCCTTTTAATATAGGCTCTTTCAAGGCCATAGTTTCTCAGGTATGAAATGTTTTTTGGTGGAGATAACTAATGTTGTATCTCAAAAACTAAGGAGGGTACAAATATGGCAAAGGATGTATTATGTGAAGTGAGCAATTGCCATTATTGGTCGAAGGGAAATAAGTGTTCAGCTGATGCGATTTACGTTGTTAGCCATACTGGGGAGCAAGCTGAGAGCAGCAAAGAAACTGATTGTAAAACCTTTGAACCTGCCGACGTCTAACTTGCCCTTCATTTAAGAACGAGTAGCTGCAACTACTCGTTCCTTTTTATTATTGATAATCATTTTCATTTTATTCAACTTAATTTACATATTTTATAATTTTTATCACAAACTACTAGTAACCATCACAAAGGGGGAATCAAAGTGAAAGATAGTCTACTCAATTCATTTCGAAATGAAATTAAAAATTCAAGTGAAGAAGAATTTCCAAAATACGTCGACTCTTTTACAAACCTCTGGGACTATGAGTTCGGTTCATTCGAAGACCTCCCATATGATGTAGACAATCTCATCGCAAACCGTGCGATTGAATATGGGCTAATGGAATAATAGAGGAAGAGATAGTTTTAGGGGACAGTCCCCTGGGGACTGTCCCCTAAAACCCTATAATTGCCTCTAACCAAATCTCGAAGACAGCAATTTAACAATATTTTTTTATACTTGGGGACTGTCCCCAAGTAATGGTAAAACTCATTTTTTATGCTATTTTAATTGATGGGGTCAGTCCCTTAGGGACTGACCCCATCATTTGACCCCATCAATTAATTGTTTTCCCCATCAATTGCTGCTTTTTTTACGAAATTTCGTTGTGCACGTTTTTTGGCAAGGTAGCCGTGTTTTGGAGAGAATAAAAAGGCAAGGGTAAATAGTATTCCTGTTGAGGTGGCCATTGCACCTGAAATCGATACATTGAGTAATGTTGCTAGATAATATCCGCTAATGGCAGAGATGACACCAATGCCTGCACTTATAAATAACATTGACAGCAGCTTATCTGTTAATAAGTAAGCTGTAGACGCTGGAACGATAAGCATTGCCACTACTAAAATCGCACCGACACTATCAAAAGAGGCGACAGTAGTAATCGATAACATTCCCATTTGCAAATAATGAAGGAGCAAGACTGGAATTCCAATGGCCACAGCCATTTCTGGGTCAAATGAGCTTATTTTAAATTCCTTATAGCATAAGCTGATAATAAGCAAATTAACAAGAAAGACAAATAACAATAACCAAACAGCTTTTGGACCTAACTCCATCCCATTCCATTCGAATGTATCCCACGGAATAAATGTTATTTCACCCATTAAAGCATGATCGACATCAAGATGTATATTCCCCGCAAATACAGATAAAAGAATAACCCCCACTGCAAAGAGAAAAGTAAACACAACACCTATTGCTGCATCTGCTTGAACACCTTTCCCACTTAATAATTGAACAAAAAGTGCGGTTAATAAGCCAACAACAACTGCACCTATTAAAAGCGAAGGGCCCTCTAAACTTCTACTAACAAGATAGCCACCAACAATCCCTAATAGTACAGTATGTGAAATTGCATCTGCTAGCATAGCCATTTTTCTTAAAATTAAAAAGCAACCTACCATAGAGCATGTAACTGCTACTAAAGAGCCTGTAATTATAATCCATAAATCATAGGTCATGAATCTTTCTCCCTTCGTCTATACTAGAGGATTCTGGGAGTAATAAAGGTGTTCGATCATGTAACTTTAATAAAGAAAGTAACTTTCCCTTTACCTCATTAGACATTAAATGAAGCTGTAGATCATCCTTATTTTTTAACTCGAGTTGGGCAAAATCCATCTCATACATTAAGTACATTTCATACAGTCGTTGATTTATTACTATATTATAAGCTGCTTTTATCCCTTCATTAGAAAGCGACCATTTTTCTTCACACTCTCGTTGAATATACCCTTTCTTTTGAAGGAAATTAAGAGCATAGTTTAGAAGCTTTATAGAGATTTTCCGTTTGCTTTGAAGAGCTTGCACTTCTACTCCATCATAACCACCTTTTTCAGCAAGTTCATAAAAGCTTATAAGGACATGTTCGACTGCTGTTCTTTTTCTTATAGATATTTGTTTCATTGCCTTCGCTAGCAATCCACGTTTTGGGGCAAAAATTAAAGAAAACAAAAACATACATGTAGAAGCAACAATAATTAATGGTCCTGTTGCCATTCCGTTCATAATTGTACTTAGTAAAGTGCCTAATACACCAGAAAAACCACCAATAACACCAGAAATCATAATCATGTGACTAAGTGTATTTGTCCAATAGCGGGCACTAATAGCAGGAGTGATAAGCATGGCTGCCATTAAAACGACTCCAACCGTTTGTAGTCCAATTACAACAGAGCAAACAATCAGCATTAAGAGCAAACCATTGAGAAATTTCGTTGGAAAACCTAGTCCTTTTGCAAATTGAGGGTCAAAGGTTAAAAGTTTAAATTCCTTGTAGAAAATCACAATTAAGACTAATACAATGATGGCAATTATCGTAATGAGTTGAACATCCCCTGCAACCATCGATGCAGCCTTCCCGAAAATAAAATCATCTAAACCACTCTGATTTCCTGCACCATTATGCTGAATATACGTAAGCAAAACAATCCCTAAGCCAAAGAAAACAGAGATGATAATTCCTAATGCTGAATCCTCCTTTATCCTCGAGTGTTGAATAACAAATTGAATGATAAAAGAGGACAATAAGGCGGCAAGTGCAGCACCGACTAAAAACCATAGCAATGATTTTTCCCCATATAGTAAATATGCAATACATACACCTGGCAATGCCGCATGTGCCATCGCATCGCCAATTAAGCTTTGCCTTCGTAATAAAGTAAAGCTCCCAACAACACCACTTGCAAGGCCTAGAAGTATCGTTCCGACTAAAACCCATTGCGTATTTGCATTTTGTAATTGTTGAAATAAACTTTCAATCATGACCTCACCCTCATTTACCCAATATCAATTGATCCTGAAGAAAAGTAAGCCTTCCCCCATATGCTTTTTGTAAGTTTTCAATAGTAAAGGTAGATTTTGTTGGACCAAAAGCTATCTTTCTCATATTCAATAACAATACCCAATCAAAGTATTCTTCAACAGTTTGCAAATCATGGTGAACGACTAATACGGTTTTTCCCATTTCCTTTAATTCATTTAATAAAGCGATAATTGCTTTTTCTGTTGCAGCATCAACCCCAACAAATGGTTCATCCATAAAATAAACATCTGCTTCCTGTGCAAGCGCCCTAGCTAAAAAAACTCGCTGTTGCTGTCCACCTGATAGTTCACTAATTTGTCTGTTTGCAAATTCGAGCATTCCTACCTTTTGGAGACAAGCCTTTGCAAAGTCCTGATCCTTTTTATTCGGTCTTTTAAACCAACCTATATGCCCATACCTGCCCATTAAAACAACATCTAGAGCATTTGTCGGAAAATCCCAATCGACAGTTCCTCGCTGTGGAACATACCCAACCTTTTTTCGTTGTTTTTTGTATATTTCTTCATAGATTCTGACTTCACCTGAAGCTATCGGGATCAAGCCTAATATCCCTTTTATCAAGGTGGATTTCCCCGCACCATTCGGTCCAACAATTCCGATTAATTTCCCTTGAGGAGCCTCAAAGCTAACCTCCTGTAATACAGGCTTTTGATGGTAGGCAATCGTTAAATTTTCTACTCGAACAGGTACCATTTTTTACACCACCTTATTTTAATGAGCTAACAATTGTATCTACATTGTGCTTAAACATTCCGATATATGTTCCTTCTTCAGTTCCCTCTTCTCCCATTGCATCTGAAAATAGTTCGCCTCCAATTACAACTTGATGATTTTTTTCCTTAGCACCTTCGACAACTGCGTTTATAGACTTCTCGGAAATACTGCTTTCAACAAAAACAGCCTTAATATTTCGCTCGACAAGCGTATCTACTAAAGATTGCACATCCTTTAATCCATATTCAGAATCTGTACTTAACCCTTGTAATCCCATCACTTCAAGACCATACGCATTGCCAAAATATTTAAATGCATCATGAGCTGTCACAAGTACCCGACTTTCCGCTGGAATCGATTGAATTTGATCTATAGCATATTGATGCATTTCCTCTAAATCCTTTTTATATGATGTAGCATTTTCAGTAAAAACCTCTTCCTGCTCTGGAGATAACTTTATTAATTCTTGTTTTACTGCTTCAATACCATAAATCCATGCTTCTATATCAAACCAAACATGTGGGTCATATGACTCGGAACCATCATCTGCACTTAACAGCTTTTCTTCAGGAACCGAATCAGCGATAGCAATAACAGCCTTATCCTCAGACATTTTTTCGAAAATCTCATCCATTTTCCCTTCTAAATGAAGGCCATTATAAAAAATAATATCTGCCTGATCTAATTTTTTAATATCTCCTTGTGATGCTTGATAAAGATGTGGGTCAACTCCAGGACCCATCAAAGAAACAACCTCGACCTTATCTCCACCAATATTTTTCACAAGATCGGCTACTTGACCTGTTGTTGTTGTTACTCGAATTGTCTCTTTATTATTGTTATCACCATTCGTCTTTTCGTTTCCACATCCAGCAATAATTAAAACGATGACAAATGCTATTACACTTCCCAACCACTTTTTCATTTTTTCTCCTCCAATTCGTTTCAGAAAATACCTTTTAGAAACCTTTTAAGAGTGAATTGAATCGTAACACCTTTAATGTATGTTGTATATGTAGGTCTCGTGCCACTATTTTAACTTAAATCACATTTTATTTCTTTATCTAAAAAAGTTTCCTTAGTACAAAACTAATGTATTAAACCACAAATGTCAAGAATCTCATTTCGACATATTCAAAAAAGACATACGAAAAAAACCTAGCCAATTGGCTAGGTTCATTATGAGCAGAAAGAGAAACGTTTTACTATTAGTATAAAAGTTTGTCTTTCTCAATCAATATATATAGACTTCTCAGACTTATCAACTAATGAAAAACGACTTTTACTTTTATAAATTCGTTATCTTACTACAAACTGTTAAGCTTTTATAACTGTCTTTGACAGACGATTTTTATTAATAATATCACTTTTCACTTCATACCCTAACCCTGGCTTTTGCAAAACAGGAATCACACCGGATACAGCTTTAATTTCAGGAGAAACAACATCTTCCTCCCAATATTTCGAAGATGAAGAAATATCACCTGGAATTGAGAAATTAGGTAATGAAGCGAGCGCAATATTTTGCGCACGTGATATTCCAGTTTCGATCATTCCTCCACACCAAACTGGAATTTTATGCTGAAAACAAAGGTCATGTATTTTTTTAGATTCAGTTAATCCACCGACACGTCCAGCTTTAATATTAATAATCTGACAGCTGCCAAGCTCAATCGCTTTTCTCGCATCATCAACAGTTATAATACTTTCATCTAAACAAATCGGCGTGTTGATCGCTTCCTGTAGCTTTGCATGATCAATAATATCATCTGCTGCTAAAGGCTGTTCAATCATCATAAGATTAAACTGGTCAAGCTCTTTTAGACGATGAACATCGGCCAAAGTGTACGATGAATTAGCATCAGCCATTAATGGGAGTGTTGGAAAATCCCTTCTAATTTCTTCAATAATTGAGATATCCTGCTTTGGGGAGATTTTTACCTTAAACCGTTTATATCCTTCGTCCACATAGGAACGTATTTGCTCAGACATTTCTTTAATCGAAGACATACCAATTACAACACCGGATTCAATTTTCGTCTTTTTACCACCTAATGCATGTGATAAAGAAACATTCTGCCTTTTGGCATAAAGATCCCAAATTGCTCCATCAATTGATGCTTTTGCCATATTGTTACGTTTATAAGGGGAAAATAGCTGTTGAAGCTCTTCAGGATGGGCAATAGACTGATTCAGAATCAACGGAATAAATAAATCCTTTAGTAAATGAAACGCTGTCGTAATCGTTTCCTCGGTATACCAAGGAGTTGAAAATGCAACAACTTCCCCCCATCCAGTTTGTCCCTCTTGATCTGTCAACTCAACAAGAATGCTCTCTCTATCAATAACATGGCCAATGCTTGAATAGAATGGTGATTTTAATCGTTGAGTAATATGATGTAACGTTACTTGTTTAATTTTCAACATCATGATTATCCTTTATAAGATCTTTTAATTTTCGTCGCAACAGCTTATTTGAAGCATTTCTCGGTAGCTCATCCACAATTGTATAATACTTCGGTACCTTATAGGCTGCCAATTTTTCTTGACAGAAGGCTCTAATCTCATCAATTTCCACACTTTCCTTTAAAACGACAAATGCATGTGGGGACTGTCCCCATTTTTCATCATTTACACCAATCACGCCTGCATCACTTATATTTGGATGTGTTAATAAAACTGATTCGATTTGGGCGGGATATACATTTTCTCCACCCGAAATAATAAGGTCTGAGCGGCGATCTAGCACATATAAAAATCCATCTTCATCAACATATCCTTGGTCACCTGTTTGTAACCACCCATTCTTTATTGCCTTATCTGTTGCTTCCTCTTTCTTCCAATATCCTTTCGTAATCGTCGGTCCCTTTACAAAGATTTCCCCCTCTTCATTCGGTTGACATTCTTGGCCATTTTTCATGATTTTTATTTGATTTAAAAATAAAGGTTTACCTGCTGAGCCTATTTTCACTAGGCTATCTTCTGGCGTAAGTGTTACAACTTGTGAAGCCGTCTCTGTCATCCCATATGATTGATAAACTGGTATCCCTTTTTCCTGACACTCCAGTAAATATTTCTCTGGTACTGGTCCTCCACCTACAAGCATGCAACGAAAACTCTCTGGATATCTTTCTTTTTCTAATTGCTCGATCATTTGCTTTAACATTGTTGTGACAACAGATACAATCGTAACCCCATCACGCATAATCGCCTGATTCATTTTGGCAGCATCAAACCGTTCATGCAAAACAACCCCAATTCCATAAATAACACTTCTCATTAATATTGATAAACCACTAATATGAAATAGGGGAACAGAAAGTAGCCAACGATCATTCACTTGTAAACCCAAATTTAATGCAGAGCTTATCGCACTTGACCAATGGTTTCCATACGTTTGCATGACACCTTTTGGATTTCCTGTTGTTCCTGAAGTATACATAATTGTTGCCACTTTATCATGATAAAAACTCACTTGACTAAGACTAGGTAAAATTTCTTCTACATGATGAATAAATAAGTCTTCACAAACAATTGTCTTATAAACTTTAACATTCTTTTGAAATTCCCGGTTACAAATGATATATTCTGCTTCTACATCATCAATTTGCCAAGCAAGCTCTTGCTCTGAAAGACGAACATTAAGCATTACCGCCACGGCACCTAATGCAATAACAGCATGAATCGTTTCTATCATTTCCACACTATTCCTCATCAAAATCGCAATATGCTGGTTTTCTCTTATCCCATGCTTTGAAAGAATAGTAGCTCGCTGCTGAACTCTTTTATACAACTGCTCGAATGTTACTTCTTCATTATTTGCTTTAATAGCTAGACGCTTTGGCGTTAATTCTGCCCGTTGCTTTAACAAGTTAGGCATTTCTTGATTCATTTATCTCACCACCACAAAAATTCCTTTAGATGATAAAAACAGCTTGATGATCGATCTCATCAAGCTGAATGTTATCTTAAATTCATTTATTAAGGGAAACGAGGGAACTGCTTAAAGTCAGGGTTACGTTTCTCCTTGAATGCATCTCGGCCTTCTTTCGCTTCATCTGTTGTGTAATATAACAACGTTGCATCTCCAGCAAATTGTTGGATTCCAGCAAGACCATCTGTGTCAGCATTAAATGCAGCTTTTAAGAAACGAATCGCAGTTGGACTCTTTTCAAGAATTTCTTCACACCATTTTACAGTTTCTTCTTCTAACTGTTCTAAAGGCACAACTGTGTTTACTAATCCCATGTCTAATGCTTCCTGGGCATTATATTGTCGGCAAAGATACCAAATTTCACGAGCCTTCTTATGTCCAACAATACGTGCTAGATAGCCTGAACCATATCCAGCATCAAAGCTTCCGACTTTTGGACCAGTTTGTCCAAAAATAGCATTGTCCGCAGCAATTGTTAAATCGCAAACGATATGTAATACATGACCACCACCGATTGCATATCCAGCAACCATTGCAATAACTGGTTTCGGTATTACACGAATTAAACGCTGTAAATCAAGAACATTTAAGCGAGGAATTTGGTCATCTCCAACATATCCACCATGTCCTCGAACCTTTTGGTCCCCACCAGAACAGAATGCTTTTCCACCTTCACCAGTTAAGATGATAACACCAATATTTGCATCATCACGTGCATATGCAAATGCATCAATTAATTCCATTACTGTCTTTGGAGTAAATGCATTATGTACATGTGGACGGTTAATTGAGATTTTTGCAATTCCATTATATGTTTGATAAATGATTTCTTCATATTGACGCTCAGTAACCCATTCAATTGCCATATAAAAGCCTCCTAATGTTGTTCGTTTTTTAAAAACTCACTTACTATTTTACCAAAGATTCGCGGTTGTTCCACATGAATTGCATGACCTGTATCGTTTATTTCTTTTAAAGTCGAAATAGGAAGAAGCTTATTCATCTCCTTGGCAATCCCACAAAACTTTTCATCTAATTGTCCACATATTAAAAGAGTAGGCACTTTTACTGTTTGTAACTTATTCCACCAAGTAGGCTGTGCACCAGTTCCAGTGCCGATTAAGCTATTAGCTAAGCCGATGGAGCTATTTTTATGTCGTTGCTCACGTAGCCATAGCTGTTGAGCTTCCGGTAAGCGACGTTGTGACGAAAACAAAGGGATTTGCTCCCATTTCCTAACAAAGCTTTCAATCCCATTGGAAATGATTTCATTCGCAAGATTTTCATCAGCTCTTACCCTCATTAACCGCTCCTCCATTGTTCTCAATCCTGGAGAGCTGCTTTCTAAAATAAGTTTTTCAACATAATTTGGATATAGAACCGCAAAAGATAAGGCAATCCTTCCACCCATTGAATACCCAAGAATATTAACTTTTTCAAACTTTAATTGAATAACTATTTCTCGTAAATCCTCAACGATTTCTTCCACTTTATATCTTGAAGGATCATTTGGCTTATCAGTCAGACCATGACCAATCATATCAATTCTAATGACTCTATAATCTGTTAGAAACGGTAGTATATGCTGCCAGTTTTCTGAAGAGCCTGTAAAACCATGAATGAGTATCAGCGGTTCCCCATCTGATAGTGAATCTTCGATATGATAATGAATACCTCTAACCTTCATAGTTCTTCAACACACTTCTTATTTCCCGGGAAACAATTTCTAACAAATCTCGATGAACTTTGACACGAGTCGATCGATCCGTTGGTATTTCTATCACTTGTAATCCTTTTTTTGTTTGACTTTCAAGTAGAGAAACACGAAAATCCTCCCATGACTCTGTTTTTATGTAGTGGCCATGGTACATATTAACTACTTTAGAAAAGTCTAAGCCAATTGGAGTCCCATATAATGTTTCAAAATGTTTCTCTTCCTTTGATTGAGGCAAAAATGAAAAAATCCCACCACCATCATTATTAATTAATAAGATAACAATATTAAGCTGATTCATTTTAGCTGCTAGTAACCCATTTAAATCATGGTAGAACGATAAATCACCTATCAATAAATAAGTTGGGTTGGTCTGTTCAACACTAATACCTAACGCAGTCGACACAACACCATCAATACCACTTGCACCTCGATTAGCAAATAGTTTAATGTCCTTATCAGTATGTCCAAAAAAAGTATCAACATCGCGAATTGGCATACTATTTCCAACTACTAGATTACTTTCACTCGGCAAGTAAGTTTGTAGCTCTTTGACAACTTTTCCCTCAAACATTTCTGTTGTTTGTTGTAGCTCTTCATCGATTCTCTTCCAAAATATATGATTAGCTTCATGCCATGCTTGATAGTAAGCATTTATAGGCTTTTGTTCAATTTTATTTATTAGTTCCTTACAAAAGATTACCTCATCACATGTAATAAAGTATGAAGCATTTAAGGTCGGGTCGCGATAAACACCACTATTATCAACAACAATTTGAATTATATCAGGGTTATTTTTCAGCATTTGCATAATTGGTTTTGAAACTGGCATCGCTCCAAATCGAATGACTACCGTAGGCTTCAGTACCTTCTGAATTTCACTGTCTCTTAAGAGAGAATCATAGCTTTCCACCACAAAATGAGGATTGAATTTTCCAGCCCGAAGTTGTGAGAGTGGATCAGCTAATATAGGAAATTTCAAATGATTCGCTAGAGCTAGAATTTCACTTGCGATATTGTCATTTTCATGCTCTCCACAAATAATGACCCCATTTGAATGGCGATTTAACAAATGAGAAATGGAATCCAGCTCTTCATTTGAAATAAGAGAATTAGATTTTGCCATATGTAAATATGTCCCGCGATTATCTAGTTTCGTCCATAAATCTGGAAGACTTGTATTTGGAACTAACGGTTCTCTAAATGGAAAATTCAAATGAACGACACCAGCTGGATTCGCTGTTGCTGTTCCAACTGCTCTAGCTGCAATAGTTTTCGCATAGCGAAACATAGATTGGTTTTCTTCTGGTAATGCCAGATCGACAAACCACTTTGCATAATTCCGGTACATGTGCAATTGATCAATTGCCTGTGGTGCACCTACATCACGTAATTCATGTGGGCGGTCAGCTGTTAGTACAACTAACGGAACCCTTGCATAATGCGCTTCAACAATGGCTGGATAATAATTTGCTGCAGCAGTTCCAGAAGTACATAGCAATGCAACAGGCTTATTTTGCGACTTGGCAATACCAAGTGCAAAAAAGCCTGCTGATCTCTCATCAATATTTATATAACAAGTTAAACTAGGATGCTCAGCCATTAAAATTGCTAAAGGAGTTGAACGTGATCCAGGACTTATGACCACTTTTTCTACACCAGAACTGACAAGCTCCTCTACAAAGCTTGCAACATAACGTGTAAATGAATCAGCATCCATCATACTCTTTCCCTCCTAAAGCAGATAACATTGGCTTTAATTTCATTTTTGTTTCGAGATATTCTGATTCAGGTTGAGAATCCTTGACAATTCCACAACCTGCAAATAATGCTGCTCGATTTTTTTCAACTAATCCAGACCGGATAGCGACGACAAATTCGCCATTATCCTCATGATCAAACCACCCAATTGGCGCAGCATACCATCCGCGATGCATCGGCTCCAAAGCCCTTATCTTTTCTAGTGCTTTTTCTTTCGGATATCCACCTAACGCAGGTGTTGGGTGTAATCTAGCTACCATTGATAGTAAGGAATGACCTTCTTTAGCAAACCCTCTAACAGGTGTATATAAATGCTGGATATTTTTCGTTTTCAAAACTTGCGGATTTGCTGGCACATTTAAATCATAACAGCAGCTTTCCAAAGCTTCTTTAATCATCTTAACAACAATATAATGCTCATGTAAATTTTTATCATCACTTAATAACTGTTCACCATAATATTTATCCTCGTAGCTTGTACTACCTCTATTAATTGACCCTGCTAAACATGTAGATAAAACTTGGTTCTCCTCTTTCTTCACCAATCGCTCTGGTGTAGCACCTAAAAATTGCTGTAGTCCATTCTCAAAGCAAAAGACAAAACTAGTTGGCTGTTCCAGTTGTAAACGTCCTATCACTTCATAGGAATTAATATTATTCGTGAATTCTAAATGGACCTCTCGAGCTAATACAACCTTATCTATTTCATTTGCTCGAATATCCTCTGTTGCTTGCTGTACTGCCTCAACCCACTCTGCTGTTTTTAATTCGATTGAAGCGAATTCGTTACCTTTTTCACAATCTATATGAAATGGAATGACATTCAACTGTTCAGTATACTTTTCGAAATGCTTAACACATACTTCTAGTTGGTCATTCGGTGAAATAAGCTTATTGATCGTTAAAAACGTTCTGTTATCCTTTACAGTTAACATTCTTGTAGGTAACACAAATTTGGCTTCTGAAAACGAATTCCATAACGGACCTTTTTCTTTCAATGGATCAAATGAAAAGCCACCAAATAGTAATGGGCCAGTACCAATTAACCGCTCATGAGAAATGACAGTCTTTGTAATTTGTTTCCACTGTGTTTCGATCTTCTGAAATCGTTCATATGATTGATTATTATTTTCGAGCACAAGCTCATTTCCTAATCCAACCAATGTATAATTCTCTTTTGGTGTAGACCAAAAGAAACGCTCTCCTAAACTTAAGCTTTCACCAGAAGTGTAGAAATGGAGGGGGTTGATTGCATCCACTTCTTTTACTGCACTTACGATTACCGATTGATTCGTTCGCCTTGCTTCTTCTAATGAATGTATGATTTTTTCTCTTATTGTATGATCCAAAGTTGTTAACAAATGCTTATCCCCCCGACACCGAAAATAGCTTATATAAAGATACACCTACTTTAAAAGGTGTGTCAAATAGAATAGATTGTTTCGTTATTTTTGCATGCTATTCTTATTATATATCTTCATCTTCAGGATTAAAATGAAAAGGTAAAAAACATGCAAACATTTTATAGGTATAAATGGTAATAATAAGTTTAATGTTTGATTTTTTCATTTAATATCGAAGCACTATGTGTATTTTGTAATTTTTTTCATTCATGTTTCCCTAAAAAACTGATCATAATAGGGATAGAACTAATTTAGGAAGGAGCGTGGATGGCATGCTAAGTTCACAACAAGTAGAGTCCTTCCGTTCACAGCTTGAAGAAATGAAGGATGAAATTAAACAACGTATGGACATGACAGCACATTTTGGATTAGAGGCTGGTCATTTTCATGAATCAGTTGGTGATCTTTCCAGTTATGACAACCACCCAGCTGATGAAGCAACAGAACTTTATGAACGAGAAAAAGACATTGCTTTAAATGAACATATTGAGGAAGAATTAAACGATATAAACCGAGCTCTGAAAGCAATTGAAAATGGAACATATGGTAAGTGCCAAGTCTGCGGAATAGAAATCCCTATAGATAGACTTGATGCAATCCCAACTACAACGACATGTATTAACCATGCTCCAGAGGAGGTTGTATCCCATAATCGGCCAATTGAAGAAGGTGTATTAATGCCTCCTTTCGGAAAATTTAATTATGATGATAAAGATGAAGATGTTGCGTTTGATGCTGAGGATGCCTATCAAATTGTAAACAGCTTTGGTTCTTCTGAAACACCTTCTGACTTATCCTATCCTAAAGACCATTATAATGACGTCTACATGGATTCAGAGGAGCCAGAAGGTTATGTAGAAGATTATGAAAACTTTATTGGTACTGATATTGAAGGTAAAAACATCACAGTCTATCCATCTACACAGCATGAGAAATATGAAGAGGAGCTTGATGAAGAGGGTATAATGACAATGTTTGGAGATTTACCTGGCTATGAAAAGGATCCATATACTGAAAGAGACGCTGACTAAGTAAATGCCATCTTTAAAAGATGGCGTTTTTTATGGAACCATTAGTTAAAGTCAGAAACAGCCAAAAGTAAAATAAAACCAATAAATTTTCTTCTCTATTAGGGAGAAACCCTGTAAAATAAGGATGATATATTTATATGTATACATACCTGAGGGGGAAACAAATATGAACGCACATGAAATTGATTATGAACTGCATGGAGACGATATGCAATGTGTTGAAATTGAACTAGACCCAAATGAAAGCGTCATCGCTGAAGCCGGCGGTATGATGATGATGGAAGATGGCATAGACATGGAAACAATTTTCGGTGACGATAGTGGTCAAAAAGGGTTTCTTAGTAAGCTAGTTGGAGCAGGGAAGCGAGTACTAACGGGCGAAAGCTTATTCATGACTGTTTTTACAAATAAAGGTGTTGGGAAAAAACGTGTTTCCTTTGCAGCACCATATCCTGGTAAAATCATTCCGGTTGACTTAAGCAGTCTTGGTGGAAAAGTAATTTGTCAAAAGGATTCATTTTTATGTGCTGCAAAAGGAGTATCAGTTGGAATAGATTTTCAGAAGAAATTAGGAACAGGCTTTTTTGGTGGAGAAGGCTTCATCATGCAGAAGCTTGAAGGTGATGGTCTAGCATTTTTACATGCTGGAGGCACGATTATTCGAAAAGATCTACAGCCCGGTGAAAAACTTAGAATCGATACTGGTTGTCTTGTCGCATTGACAAAAGATGTAGATTATAATATTGAATTTGTTGGTAAAGTAAAATCAGCCTTCTTCGGAGGTGAAGGATTATTCTTTGCTACCGTACAAGGACCAGGAACTGTTTGGATTCAAACCTTACCATTTAGTCGTCTTGCAGACCGTGTGATTGCAAGTGCCCCTTCAGCAGGAGGAGATAGTCGTGGTGAAGGTAGTATTTTAGGCGGTATAGGTCGATTATTAGATGGTGATCGATAAAAAGGAGAAAACTATTAGGTTATTACAATGTAATATTCCGCTATAATCACAGCAATTCACCTTTGTTAATGTAAAAAGGAAAGAAGGATTTCTACGTCCCCTTTCCTTTTTATTATTGCTTAGGAGCTATTTCTGATTACTTTGAAGAACAGGTGTTATATTCCAAATTTCCTCTGCATACTGCTGAATCGTTCGATCACTAGAAAATAATCCAGAATGAGAAATATTGACTAATGCCTTTTTTAGCCAGGTTACTCTATCCTGATAAGCAATTCCCACTTTTTCCTGTACATCAATGTAAGAAGCGAAATCCCGTAAAACAAAATATTGATCATTTTGTACTAGCAACGAGTCTGCTATCGATTCGAATTCTCCTTCATCTTCATTGAAAAAACCATTTGTTAATTGGTCTACAACTTGGCGAATTCGTTGGTCATGATGATAATATTCCATTGAGCGATAGCGACCATTTTCCTCGTATTTCAAAACCTCATCAGCCGTCAACCCGAAGGTAAAGATATAGTCAGCGCCAATCTCCTCCATCATTTCAATATTCGCTCCGTCTAACGTACCGACTGTTAAGGCACCGTTCATCATAAACTTCATATTTCCAGTTCCCGATGCCTCTTTGCTAGCAGTTGATATTTGTTCACTTACATCTGCAGCAGGAAAAATATCCTCAGCTAATGAAACTCGATAATTTTCCATAAAGACAACTTTGATAACCTGAGAAACCCTCGGGTCATTATTTACCTTTTCTGCTAGGGAATGAATTAGCTTAATCACTTTTTTTGCATAGTAATATGTTGGTGACGCCTTGGCACCAAAAATAAATGTTCGTGGCTGAATGAAATAGTTTGGATCCTCCTTTAGCCGATTATATAGATACATAATGTGAAGGACATTTAATAATTGACGTTTATATGCATGCAATCTTTTAACCTGAACATCAAAAATGGAATCAACATCTACCTTAATACCATTCTTTTCAGCTATTTTCTTTGCTAAAATTTCTTTTCGCTTTCGTTTTACATTTGCAAATTGTTCAATTAATAAAGGGTCATCAACATGATTTCTTAATTCGATTAACTTCTCTGGCTGCTTCACCCATTCGTTTCCGATACTATTAGTAATTAATGCTGTTAATTGAGGGTTAGCCTTTAATAGCCATCTGCGGTGTGAAATTCCATTCGTTTTATTATTAAATTTCCAAGGATAAAATTCATAAAATGATTTCATTTCTCTATTCTTTAATATATTTGAATGAATTTTCGCCACTCCATTAATACTGCTGCTCCCTACGATTGAAAGGTGTGCCATTTTCACTAAACCGTGGGCAATGATCGCCATATGCTCAATTCGTTCCCATTCTCCAGGATACCGCTCCCATAGTTCTGCACAAAACCGTTCATTAATTTCCTCTATTATCATATAAATTCTAGGCAATAAGGGTTTAAATAGATGAACAGGCCACTTCTCCAATGCCTCTGAGAGAATCGTATGATTTGTATAAGAAACAGTATGACTCGTTACCTCCCAAGCCTCCTCCCAGCTAAATCCTTCTACATCTATTAATATTCTCATTAATTCAGGTATCGCCATTGCAGGATGGGTATCATTTATATGAATCGCTACATAATGATGAAGCTCTCTTAAATTTGATCTTTCCTTTTTATACGAAGCTATAATGCTTTGAATACTAGAAGAAACGAGAAAATACTGCTGCTTCAACCGTAAAATTTTCCCATGATCATGTGTATCATCCGGATATAAAAAATCAGTAATTGCTTCTGTTTCCCGTTTGTAGGATAAAATATCTTGGTCTGGACCAAATGCAGCTAGTTCTGCATTCCATAGTCTTAATGTATTAACAGTGTCTACCTGGTATCCAACAACAGGCATATCATATGGAACTGCTAAAACCTTCTCTGCATCAACATGTTTAAAGGTAAGAATATTGTTCGTATAATTTGTTTCAATTCTTCCCCAAAATGATATTTCAACCGCTTCCTCAGGCTTACGAACTTCCCAAACATTCCCATGACGTAACCATTGTTCTGGTAATTCCACCTGATAGCCGTCAACAATTTTTTGATCAAATAATCCATGCTTATATCTAATACAATATCCATGCCCTGGTAAATTCAATGTTGCTAACGAATCCAAAAAGCATGCTGCTAATCTCCCTAATCCTCCGTTCCCTAAGGCAGGGTCTGATTCACATTCTTCAATTTCACTTAATGAAATATGTAAATCCTTCAATCCTTCTTCAACAACATCCTTTATTTGCAAGTTTAATAAATTCTGACCTAATAAACGTCCTAGTAAAAACTCAATTGATAAATAATACACTTGTTTTTTATTATCTGCTCTGTATAATTCCTTTGTCTCAATCCATTTTGAACTAATATATTCTCTAACCATATTCCCTAACGTATGATATTGATCACGCTTTGTCGACTGTTCAAAGCCCTTTCCACACATGCTTTCTAATCTTTTTAAAAAGAATTCTTTAAACTCGTCTTTGTTAGAGAACACGTTTTTCCCTCCTAGTGATGAGTTCAGTATACAGCTCGTTATACATTTTTGCAGATTGCCTCCAGCTATAATCATGCTCCATAGCTCGTTTAATTAATTGCTGCCATATTTCCTTCTGATGGTAAAACTCAACTGCTCGATAAGTGGTATGTAGCATATCATGTGCATTGAAGTTTCTAAACGTAAAGCCGTTACCTTCTTCTGTATCCTCACGATAGGAAAACACAGTATCATTTAATCCTCCTGTCTCTCTAACTATTGGAATCGTGCCATATCTTAACGCAATGAGTTGACCTAACCCGCAAGGCTCAAACTTAGAAGGCATTAAAAACATATCCGCTCCTGCATATATCCGATGTGCAAGCCCTTCATCAAAGCCAATATAAGCTTTAAATTTTTTAGGATAAAGCCATTCCATATGTGCGAAGAAATCCTCGAACTCTTTATCACCAGTACCTAGGACAATCATTTGAACATCCCGACTCAAAATTTCATGAAGAACACGTTTAATTAAATCTAAGCCTTTTTGCTTCGTTAACCGAGTTACCATTGAGATAAGGGGTGTATCTACTTTGATTGGTAACCCAAATTCAGTTTGTAAACTAGCTTTATTAACAGCTTTTTTCTTAATTGAATCAATATTATATTGTTCCTCAATCTCCTCGTCTGTTTCTGGGTTATATATTCTTTCGTCTATTCCATTAAGAATCCCAACAAGCTTAGCAGAATTTGAGCGTAATAGCCCATCAAGACGCTCTCCATAATAAGGAGTTTGGATTTCTTCTTTATAAGTCGGACTTACTGTCGTAATCATGTCAGAGCTTTCAATTGCAGCCTTCATAAAACTGACATTTCCATAAAATTCAACGAACTTAAACTTCTCCTCATCGGTATTAAGAAGATCACTCAATATTCCGAATGGGAAGATTCCTTGGAATTGTAAATTATGAATTGTAAAAACAGTTTTCACCTTTTGATAAAACGGCTTTTTCGCATATTCCTCTTTCAAAAGAAAACTAATCATCCCTGTATGCCAATCATGTGAATGAATAATATCTGGCTTGAAGTCAATTACTGGTAAAGTATCTAATACCCCTCTACAAAAAAAAGAAAACCGCTCTGCATCATCATAATGCCCATATAAAGAATCACGATAAAAATAATACTCATGATCAAGAAAATAATAAGTCAATCCTTCATATTCCAGCATTTCGACTCCACAATATTGCTGTCGCCAGCCAACTGATACAGTCAGTTCGTCTATTTTCACCATTTGTTCCCGAATATTCTCTGGGATACAGCTATATTTTGGAAGGATTATCTTTACATTTGCTCCTAGCTTCTTTAATTCCTTTGGTAAGGCACCTGCTACATCGGCTAAACCACCTGACTTAACAAATGGTACACATTCAGAAACAGCAAATAAAACATTCACGACTTCATCATCGCTCCTTGGATTGTTCTTTTTCTTAATACTTGTGGAAGCAGGGCTGAACCTTTCACAGTCGTTCTATCTAACACCTGTACATCCTTATCAGCAATCATATTCTCTAATGTACAATCCATTCCGATTTGTGAATGCTGCATAATTACACTGTTTTTAATAACCGTCCCTCTTCCGATATGTACTCCACGAAAAATAATACTATTCTCGACTACTCCTTCAATTGTACAGCCATTTCCAATTAAAGAGTTTTTCACCATTGCATGTTTTCCATACTTTGTTGGCGGCTCATCCTTAGCCTTTGTTAAAATTGGCCGATGCTTCAAAAAGATTTCATTCCAAATCGTTGGCTTCAAAATTTCCATACTGTGCTTATAATAACTACTTATTGAATCAATCACAGCAACATATCCTGAAAATTCATAATCGCATATGAGGAGATTATCTGGATTTTCACTAACAACCTCTGCTAATGTGTTAGCCTTAATTCTTTCTTTATTCTCAATTAGGTCAATAAGTAGCTTCGTTGACATGATATACATTTGTAAAGACTTACCATCTTTTTTCACTTCCGTAATATCACAGCGATTTTGAAGATGACGGTTAAGTACCTCCTCATAATCAATATTACAAACTGTATAACAATTCGTAATCAACGCATATTCTTGCGTGCTTCTCAAAAAGAAATCTATATGATCCGAAAACTGACGGAAGGATCCAAATTCATCGTACTCATTATGTAAATGAGGAGATGGGAAAAAGAACAAACCATCCTTCTTTCGGTTTAAATCCCACTGTTTACCTGATCCTAAATGATCCATTAATGAGCGGTATTGATACTTCGGAAAAATAGCAACACTATGAATTTGTGAATTAACCATATTCGATAGAACGAAATCAATGAGGCGATAACGCCCAGCAATCGGGATTGCAGCTAAAGAGCGATGTGCTGTTAAATCCTCTATCTTTTCTTTATAAGCAGTTGCATCTATAATTCCTAGCATTTTCTTATTCATTTCTGCCTCCCTATAATGGTTAATGGCTGGAACTATTATATCTACAGTTCCAACCATTTAGTTCTCATTCAACTTTGTCAACATTGCTTTTCATTTCATTTATTAAAACGGTATATACCCTATTTCTCAATCGTTATTGATCAATTTCATTCATGATCAAATTATTAAATTTTAAATTATTTGGCTATCAATGACTGTTGAAATTTCTTCAACATATTCCTCTGTTACAAGTAATATTTCTTCAGAATTTGTATCTGGACAAATAACCGTCCCATTTGGAATTACAACTCCACTAGGAATGATTGCATTTTCGATATAAGCATTTTCCCCAATCACAGCATCAGGCATAATTACTGAATTTTTTACAATTGTTTTCTTACCGATTGTTACTCCTTGGAATAATACAGAATGATGAATATTTCCCTGCACAACACATCCATCGTTAATTAATGATTCTGATACAATTGCTTCATTTCCTATAAATTGTGGGGGATGATTTGAATTAACCGTGTAAATTTTCCAATTCTGGTCAAATAAATTTAAATCTGGATGATCTTTTAATAAATCCATATTCGCTTCCCAAAGGCTTTTAACCGTTCCGACATCCTTCCAATAGCCTTTAAACGGATATGCAACAACATGACGTTTTTCCTCTAATAATAATGGGATAATATCTTTACCGAAATCATGACTAGAATACTCATTTTTCTCATCTGCTTCTAAATATTTCTGAAGCACTGACCACTTAAATATATATATCCCCATTGATGCTAAATTGCTTTTTGGTTGAGAAGGCTTCTCTGCAAATTCAACGACATTCATCTTTTCATCAGTATTCATAATTCCAAATCTACTAGCTTCCTCCCATGGAACTTCTATAACAGATATCGAAACATCTGCATTTTTATGAATATGGTAATCTAGCATCTTTGAGTAATCCATTTTATAAATATGATCCCCGGACAAAATCAAAACATATTCTGGGTCATATTGGTTAATGTAATTAATATTATGATAGATGGCACTTGCTGTTCCTTGATACCATTTCATCTCAGACGATTCTGTATAAGGAGGTAGAACGGTAACTCCACCGTGTTTACGGTCTAAATCCCATACGCTTCCAATTCCAATATAAGAATTTAAAACAAGTGGTTGATATTGGGTTAACACCCCTACAGTATCTATATCTGAATTCGTACAATTGCTTAAAGTAAAGTCAATAATTCGATACTTTCCTCCGAAAGGAACAGCTGGTTTTGCAATATTTTTTGTAAGTGAACTTAATCTACTTCCCTTACCCCCTGCTAGTAACATTGCGACGCACTTTTTTCCCATTTGCTTTCTCCCCTCTTTTTTTAACTGCACGGAAAACAACAATTCCGTATGGTGGAACCGTCACCGAGAGATGGAATGGTTTCCCATGCATTTCTCCCTCTGCTGCCTTAATATTTCTTTTATTTACCTGATTTGAACCACCGTACCTCGCATCATCACTATTAAGGACTTCAACATACTCCGTCTCAAGTGGTACACCAATTTTATAATCGTGATAAACAATAGGTTTAAAATTACATATAATGACGAGTAAATCATTTTCCTTTTTTCCTTTTCGAATAAAGGAAAAAATACTTTGTTCAAGATTATTTACATCAATCCATTCAAAGCCGCTCTCTACATGATCCAGCTCAAAAAGTGCCTTTTGTTTACGATATAATTGCATTAACTCTTTATAATAAGTGCGTATTTTACTATGCATCTCATAATCATCTAAAAACCAATCTAACTGCTCTAAATCCTTCCACTCATCAAATTGTCCAAACTCACCCCCCATAAATAATAGCTTCTTTCCAGGATGAGTTATCATATACCCATACAACAAACGTAATTGAGCAAACTTTTGCCAATAATCACCAGGCATTTTATTTAGCAAAGATTTCTTTCCGTGCACAACTTCATCATGTGAGAATGGTAAGATGAAATTTTCCGAAAATGCATATAAAAGGGAGAATGTTACTTTATGGTGGAAATTATGTCGTTGCTCTGGAGAAGTCTCCATATAGGTCAAAATGTCATTCATCCAACCCATATTCCATTTATAGTTAAAGCCAAGACCACCTGACGAGGTAGGAGCAGTTACCATTGGCCAATCAGTTGAATCCTCAGCAATCATTAAAATATCTGGGTCTCTTGCAAAAACTGCTTCATTAAGCTTTTTCAGGAACTGAACAGCATGATGATTTTCAACAAGTTCATTTGAATTTGGCCAATACAGCATATTGGCAACAGCATCAACACGAAAACCATCAATATGAAAATACTCTACCCAAAAAATAGCGTTAGAAATAAGAAAGCTTTGCACCTCTGGTTTTCCTAAATCAAAATTTGCGGTACCCCATTCATAATTTTCTCGATCCTTTTCATGGTAATATTCAAAAGTTGGTTCACCATCAAACATATATAAACCATGGGCATCTTTACAGAAATGGCCTGGAACCCAATCGATAACAACCCCTATATCTGCTTCATGACATTCATTAACAAAATTCATAAATTCGTGTGGTGTCCCAAAACGACTAGTAACTGAATAATAACCAGTACCTTGATACCCCCAAGATCGATCATATGGATGCTCAATAATTGGTAATAATTCAATATGGGTAAATCCATGTTCAATTACATAAGGAATTAATTCCTTTGCTAACTCTGAATAACTTAGTAAGTCTCCATTTTCCTTAACCTTCCATGAACCAAGATGAACTTCATATATGGAAATCGGATTATCATAAGGCTGCTTCCTCCGCTTTCTTCGTCTCCATTTTTGATCACTCCATTTATATCCGGAAAGATCATAGATAATCGACGCAGAATTTGGTCTAATCTCAGAATAAAATGCATAAGGATCTGCTTTTAAAATTGAAGTGCCAGTTTTTGTAATGATTTCATACTTATACAATTCACCTACACCTAAATTAGCTATAAAAAGAGTCCATATCCCCTCCTCATTCATTCGTTCCATTTGATGGTTTTCTCCATTCCAGGAATTAAAATTCCCAACTACACTAACTTGATTTGCATGTGGTGCCCATACACAGAAGTTTGTTCCAACGATACCATTACGCTCCTGAATATGAGCTCCAAAAAATCCATAGCTTTCAAAACACTGTCCTTCGTGAAACAAATGAATGTCAAAGTCTGTTGGACAAATGAGAGTCACCTTGGTCACCCTTTCTCTTAATATCTCTATGCTAAACATTCAAGACTTACAAATAGATCCCTCCAATGAAAACGGTACTATTTAACGACAGAAACCAACAAATGAGAAATAAGCTATAGAAAAAGTTATTCTTTTAAAATTTATAAAATAATGTGACCTTTGAAATTTTATTGGTAGAAACAACCCATGTATAAAGAGATCGATTGCAATAAAAGAAAATAATGATTTAATTAAAATTTCAATAAAACGTTATATTCCATTGATTTATAGACTGTAACAAATTATTTTCAAATATCATTTCATTCGACGTTTTGTAGGATTTTGTTGAAAAAATTTTCAATCTTATTTGGGGAAATGATTAATTTTTAGAACAGATGCTAACTAAAAATGCAGTTATAGGTGAGGAGTACTTTAAAATAAAGTATATTTAAATAAAAAAACACAAAATATAAAGAATCTGATTACTTATTTTATTACTTAAATAAGAAAAAGCTGTCAACTTAAGAATTACTTAATTGATTAAAAAAGAAATAAATATGTTTTCAAAACGTTTTTCTGCATATTTAGCTTGAGATTATGATGAAATAGAAAATGTGAGAGAATTACATAGCTTCAAGTTATATTCTTGATATTACAACAAAAGGAAACATGAGTATGTTCATATTAATAGACTAATTAAATCAATAATACTAATAATAAGTGTTCCCATCAAATGATAGAAATTTAAAATCTAGTTTATCATCTTTGCTTTATTGAACTATATGGAAAGATGAATCTCATTTCATATCATATTAAGAGGATGTGAGAGAGCTTTTGTTCATTAATACTAGAACTGTAGAATTTTTGAGTAAATGGAAATTTAATAGGGGCAACTTTAACGTAGCTTATGAAAGACAAAATAAAAAACACTACATATTTGGAGGCCACTGAAAAACTTACGTTTTTTAATTTTATTTCAAGATCGTAAACGAAAAAGGCGACTATCCGTTCATTTTTTGGACGGATAGTCGCCTTTCTTTATAGACTTTTTCACTTTA
>NZ_JBQENT010000058.1:0-27211 GCF_052044855.1 Metabacillus sp. 22489 | reverse complement strand
AAAGTGAAAAAGTCTATAAAGAAAGGCGACTATCCGTCCAAAAAATGAACGGATAGTCGCCTTTTTCGTTTACGATCTTGAAATAAAATTAAAAAACGTAAGTTTTTCAGTGGCCTCGCAAATGGGCTACCTTTTTTTTATGCTTGAAAATTGGCAATTTATAGCATGGTAGAGCCCCTTCATTACCAAGTAGTGTAAAATGAGTATGGTATAATGGCAGATAGAAGAAATGAGAGGAGAAGGACATGAACGTCCAGAAAAACAGTATAAATCTTGCAATGCAAGGAGCGGTTATTCTAACGATTGCAGGGATTATAACAAAAGTTCTAAGTGCAGCATATCGAGTCCCCTACCAAAATATTGTAGGAGATATCGGTTTTTATATTTATCAGCAAGTCTATCCCTTTTACGGGATGAGTGTCATTCTGGCAACCACTGGTTTTCCAGTTATGATTTCAAAGGTTATGATGGACTACGGATATGGTAAGTCATTGAAAATACGCTCGAAAATTTTGGCGGTTTCCTTTATCTATTTATTTATAAGCGGTCTTATATTATTTTTATGTCTTTACCTTTTTTCTAATCATATTGCGATTTTTATGGGAGATGAACAGTTAGCACCACTCATCCGAATTGCGTCATTAGCCTTTATTATTATTCCGTTTGTTTCAATTTTTAGAGGATACTATCAATCACAGCAAATAATGGAGCCAACTGCTACATCACAAGTTGTTGAGCAGGGCGTAAGGGTTTCTATTATTTTGTTATCCTCATATTATTTAGTTAGAGCAGGCTATAATCAGTATGAAGTTGGATTCGGTGCATTAATAGGCTCTGTTATTGGAAGTGTTGCAGCATTTGGTATTTTGCTTGTTTTATGGAGAAAAAAAGGGAGTCAATCAAAAATAAGTTGGAATATGACTGCCCCTATATCGACAGGTAAAATTTTATTATCGTTAGTGACGTATAGTTGGACGATTGCGTTTAGTAGTTTATTGTTAATTTTTATCCAGCTTATTGATGCGCTTAATTTGTATGCGTTATTAGTTGATGGTGGAATGGATAAAATGGTTGCGAAGGAAACAAAGGGAATATATGACCGAGGACAACCGTTAATTCAGTTAGGAACTGTTGTTGCAACTTCATTAGCATTGTCGTTAGTGCCACTGATTGCAAGAGCAAAAATATCAAATCGGATTCAGCTAATACGGGAAAAAATAAATTTATCAATAAAACTTTGTCTTGTTGTTAGTGCAGGTGCTTCAGCAGGCTTAATTGCGGTGATGAAGCCTGCAAATGTTATGTTATTTACAGACAATAAAGGTTCTTTAGTTCTTATGGTTTTAAGTATATCGATTTTATTTACATCTCTTTGTTTAACGGTTTTTTCAATTTTGCAGGGACTTGGGTTTGTTTTTATTCCTGCTTTTGCCGTACTTGTAGGTGTAGCAGGTAAATATGCCTTGAATTTGTCACTCATACCGAAATATGGTGAAATAGGAGCGGGAGTTTCTACGGTTATCTCCTACTGCATAATCGCATTGATTGTCATGGTGTATTTAGCGCGTAAGGGTTTTCCGTTTAGTGATTTGAAGAGTATTGGTAAAATAGGACTCTCGATCGTGGTTATGCTATGTTTCGTAATTGGATTATTAAATGGGGCAGAACTCTTTTTTGATTTAGAGAATCGACTTCATGCAACATATATAACTTTTATTGCCATCATTAGTGGTGGAGGTATTTATCTTTGGTCTATTTTTAAGACAAACGTTTTTACGAAGGAAGAACTACAATACATACCTTTTATAAAGAAATTTGTAAAAGAAGAAAAGAGGGTTATAAATGGCAAAGGAAATTAAAATTGTCGGACTAGGTGCCGGGGACCTTAACCAATTGCCTTTTGGAGTGTATCGACTATTAACTGAGACTAAGCATTTGTTTTTACGCACAAAGGAACATCCGGTTATAGATGAATTAAACGAGACGATTACCTATCGATCATTTGATGATGTTTATGAAGCAAATCAGGACTTTGAAGACGTCTATCGAAGTATTGCTAATATCTTATTGGAAGAAGCGGAAGTAGAAGACGTTGTTTATGCAGTGCCAGGACACCCTTTAGTTGCTGAAAAAACCGTTCAAATATTGTTAACTGAAGGGAGACAAAAAGGTTATACAATCATTGTACAAGGTGGGCAAAGCTTTATAGATGCAATGTTTCAAGCACTCGAAATTGACCCTATTGAAGGATTTCAGCTAGTTGATGCATTAGGGCTAGAAAGTGAGCATCTTCAATTACGAGGGCATCTTATCATCACTCAAGTATACGATCAAATGGTAGCTTCAGAGGTTAAATTAACACTAATGGAACAATTACCTGATGAGTATAAGGTAAAAATTGTTACAGCAGCAGGCAGTAGTCTTGAACAAATTAAGGAAGTGCCTCTTTATGAGCTAGATCGTGAGGTGTCAATTAATAATTTAACGAGTATATATGTTCCTCCTGTTGAAAACCAAGAAATACTGCATCATCAATTTTCTGAGTTCCGTAAGATTATTGCTAAACTAAGGGGGCCAAATGGTTGTCCATGGGATAAAGAACAGACTCATCAATCGTTAAAAAGATATTTAATTGAAGAATGTTACGAATTGATAGAAGCGATTGAAGAAGAAGATATAGACCATATGATTGAAGAGCTTGGTGATGTTCTTTTACAAGTTGTCCTACATGCACAAATCGGTGAAGATGAGGGAATGTTTTCGATCAATGACGTAATCAAAGAGGTTGCAGATAAAATGGTTCGTAGGCATCCACATGTATTTGGTGATATGACTATCAATTCGACAGATGATGTTTTATCTAATTGGGACAAGATTAAGCAGGGAGAAAAGGGAGGCTTAGAAACAAGTTCGATCCTTGATCACGTTTCAAAGGCACTTCCAGCATTATCAAGAGCTTATCAGCTACAGAAAAAGGCTGCAAAGGTTGGGTTTGATTGGCCAGTAATTGAAGAAACATGGGAAAAGGTAAAGGAAGAAATAACGGAATTTGAAATGGAATTAAAACAAGATGCCAACGGGAAAAATGCGATGCAGGAATTTGGAGATGTCTTATTTGCCCTAATAAATGTTGGTAGATATTATAATATTGAGCCTGAAGAAGCATTAATTTCGACAAATAGAAAATTTTATAATCGATTTCGTTATATTGAAACTAAGGCATTAGAAAGTGGGAAAAGTCTCCAAGACATGTCTTTGGAAGAGATGGATCACTTTTGGGATGAAGCAAAGAAAATAGATAAAGAGGGATAGAAGATGAGACTAGATAAATTTTTAAAAGTATCACGATTAATTAAACGAAGAACGTTAGCAAAAGAAATTGCGGATCAGGGGAGAATTTTAATAAATGGCGTTGCTGGAAAAGCAAGCTCAAATGTGAAAATCGGTGATGAGCTACTTATTCGATTTGGTCAAAAATTAGTAACGGTTGAAATTTTGGATATTAAAGAGACGACTAGAAAAGAAGATGCAGCTGATCTCTATCGAATTGTGAAGGAAGAGAAAGTCAGTCAAGATTAACTTAAATTTATAACATAACACCTATAAAATCTATTAATAAATAGCGATTCCATTTCAATAGAGCTTGTTCTAAAACGCATTCTAACGACATAACATGTAGAAGAAAACGACTTAGAATGCGGAGGTAGCTATGAATAATTATTATGATAATCATTCATCTGTCAATAAAGGTCCAAACCTAGAGCATGACGTTATCATGAAAGGGAGAAAGCTGATAGAGATTACAGGCGTTAAACAGGTTGAAAGCTTTGATAGCGAGGAGTTTCTCTTAGATACAGTGATGGGGGCTTTGGCTATTCGTGGACAAAATCTTCAAATGAAAAATCTTGATGTAGATAAAGGGGTAGTATCAATAAAAGGAAGCCGGATATTTGATTTAATCTACTTAGATGAACAGCATGGGGAGAAGGCTAAAGGACTCTTTAGCAAGTTATTTAAATGAGCTTAACAACTCAATTTTATACAATGCTGGCAATGGTTGGTATGGGGGGATGGCTCGGAGCTGCTCTTGATACATATGGTCGCTTTTTAAAGCGACCATTAAGGGCAAGATGGGTTGTCTTTATTAATGACTTATTGTTTTGGCTTGTACAAGGACTCATACTCTTTTATCTATTGCTACTCGTTAATGAGGGCGAATTAAGAATCTACATCTTCCTTGCTGTTCTTTGTGGTTATGCTGCCTATCAAAGTCTTCTCAAAAAAATATATTTACAGCTACTTGAATTATTCATACAGACAAGCCTAACGATTTACCGTTTATTCATTAGAGCTGGCCAACTTATGATTGTGAAACCGATCGTTGGAACTATCCAGCTTTTAATCGCAATTATTTTAGGAGCTGTAAATATTTTATGGAAATTAATAAAATGGGGATTTAAATTTTTATGGTCATTGGTTAAAATTTTATTATCACCTGTTACATTTTTATTTAGATTGTTATGGAGACTTGTTCCAAGGAGTGTTGGAAATTTCCTTATTGAGAATATAAGACGGTTAGCAGGATTTTTTGGGAAATTCAAGAATATTACTAATAAAATAAAAACGTGGTGGCATCGAGATAAAAAATAGCGATAGTAGGGAGGATATGTATGAGTCACGAAAGAACAAAAAAAATTACCGAGTTACAATCACAATATATGAAGCAGCAAGAAAAACAACAACAGCTTTCGAAAAGACGTAGAAAGGGCTTGGTTCGTAGACTT
Source organism: Metabacillus sp. 22489 (assembly GCF_052044855.1). Taxonomy (NCBI): domain Bacteria; kingdom Bacillati; phylum Bacillota; class Bacilli; order Caryophanales; family Bacillaceae; genus Metabacillus; species Metabacillus sp. 22489. Next base: position 22,427 of record NZ_JBQENT010000058.1, on the reverse strand, counting down.
GCGATGCTAGGTATTTTAGCTGTCATCTCCTCCGCTGTTATGATAACCACGATTCATCAACAATCAAATGCAATTGAAGAAAAGCGTGAGGAACAAAAAGAGCTTGAAGAAAAGTTAGCAACTCTAAAAAAAGAGGAAAAGTTATTAAGGGAAGAAATTGTGAAATTAAATGATGACGAATATATTGCAAAGATTGCAAGAAGAGATTACTTTTTATCTGATGATAACGAGATCATCTTTAATATAAAAGACTAGCCTTGTTGACACTCGTTTTTTTATTTATGTATAATGTAATAAAGATTCGAATGATTTTTTATCTGTTTAAGGAGGAGCATTATTTTTATGTCGATTGAAGTTGGCAGCAAGTTACAGGGTAAAGTGACGGGCATTACAAATTTTGGAGCGTTTGTGGAGCTACCAGGAGGCACTACAGGTCTCGTTCACATTAGTGAAGTTGCCGATAATTATGTGAAGGATATTAATGATCACTTAAAAGTCGGAGATGAAGTAACAGTTAAGGTAATAAATGTGGAAAATGATGGTAAGATTGGTCTATCAATTAAAAAAGCAATAGATCGACCAGAGCGCCCAGAACGTCCAGAACGCCCAAGAAACTCAGATCGTCCAAGGCAATCAGATCGCCCGAGACAAAGAGGAAATGATTTCCGCAATAACAATAAAGAAAGTTTTGAACAAAAAATGAGCCGTTTCTTAAAGGATAGTGAAGACCGACTATCTTCACTAAAGCGTAATACAGAATCAAAACGCGGTGGTCGAGGAGCTAGAAGAGGATAGCTTGCTGCCTTCATAATATATAAGAGAAAAGACACCTGTTGGGTGTCTTTTTTTGGTCTTGTGGAAACAAATTAAATGCTAGGTGATAAATGTACGGTAAGATTGGGACACTTAAGTAGTCGGACTAGTAATGTTTAAGGAAGTATAAGATGTGGACCTGTGACAATGTAACGATCGTCCAAAGTGAAAGTAAGTTCTTTGGGATTGAATTGGTTTTTCTGAATTATTTTCTAGTGAGCAATTGGAGCTTTGATGTGCTTTAATTGTTGATTTTATTATAGAATATTCCGAAAATATTTTTTCTGTTGACGTAATCATAAAACGATTGTATTATATATCTTGTGCCTAATAAAGGTACAGAATATATGGCGGCGTAGCTCAGCTGGCTAGAGCGTACGGTTCATACCCGTGAGGTCGTGGGTTCGATCCCCTCCGCCGCTACCATATTTTTATAGATTTAATAATGAAAAACCGGCCCGTTGGTCAAGCGGTTAAGACACCGCCCTTTCACGGCGGTAACACGGGTTCGAATCCCGTACGGGTCATACTAAAAACTAGTTGCTAATAGGCAGCTAGTTTTTTTATTTTTGAAAATACTGTCTCACTAATGAATGCGCTAATCTTAATTAAAATGATTTGTAATGCAGACATATTAAACTAGAGAAATAAAATAATTGCATAGATTTGACACGATCCTGAATAGTCTGACTAACATCTCTAGATTTTTGGCGAATTATAAAATAGATAGTTTCATATCTATGGAGTATTTGTCGCATTCTTCAAAAACAGTCGAACGTTTTTTTGAATAGACACCCTTGTTTTGACAAATTCTTGTCCATACCTTCGCTATAATACAAGCAATATGATTAAGTGGGGGAATGAACATGGAAAAAGTGGAAAGAAGGTTAATGGAGCCGATATCTGATTTTGGCATGCAAAAGACCCAATTCGTAGTCAATCGATTTTTTCAACGACTTTCATCCCGACTACAGCTGTTTCTCTTACATAAGGGATTGATATATGCATTTATTGGATTTTTATTAGGACGGGCTATCATTTTGTCAGAGATTTTGCCATTTGCATTGCCATTCTTTGGTGCGATTTTACTTATGAAAAAGGATAAGGCTGCACTTGCGGGGATTTCATTAATAGCTGGAGGGATGACGGTTTCCCTTAATGTCTCACTAATTATTACGATGTCAATCATTGCGTTTCTTATTTTAAATAGGCTGAGCGGACATATCTTTAAAGATAGATTAAAAATTTTACCGTTTGTTGTATTCAGTACTGTAATGATTACAAGGATTGGTTACTTCTTTTTTATTAAGTCTACATTAACTCTTTATGATTATATGATGGCAGGAGTTGAATCAGGTCTAGCCTTTATATTAACGTTAATTTTCCTTCAAAGTATTCCACTCTTATCGGTGAGAAAGTATAAACAATCATTAAAAATAGAAGAAATCATTTGCATCATGATATTGCTCGCTTCAGTTATGACGGGCCTTGTAGGGGTGACGTATCAGAATCTGCAAGCAGAGCATATTTTTTCCCGTTATCTTGTCCTATTATTTGCGTTTATTGGCGGGTCAAGTATTGGGAGTACGGTTGGTGTTGTAATAGGGTTAATTCAAAGCTTAGCCAATGTTGGAAACCTATATCATATGAGCCTTTTAGCATTTTCGGGTTTATTAGGTGGATTGCTCCGAGAAGGGCAAAAGTTTGGAACAGCCATTGGTCTTTTAATAGGAACATTGCTTATCTCCTTATATGGTCAAGGCTCTGCTGATGTCATGACAACTTTAATAGAATCGCTTATCGCTATTCTGTTATTCTTCATAACTCCTAAGGTTGTTACTTCAAGGCTAGCAAAGCATATACCGGGAACGAATGAACACTCTCAAGAGCAGCAGCAATATGTAAGAAAAATCCGCGATGTAACTGCTCAACGGGTTGACCAATTTTCCCAAGTTTTCCAGGCGTTATCTGAAAGCTTTGCCACGTTTTATGAGAAAAATGAACCTGATGATGAGCAAAGGGAAACTGATTTATTTTTAAGTAGCATTACAGAGAGTACTTGTCAGCACTGCTTTAAAAAGGAAAAGTGCTGGGTAGAGAACTTTGATACAACCTATGATCTAATGAAGAAAATTATGCATGAAAATAAACAAAACACGTATCAAAATAACATAAAATTAAAAAAAGAGTTTCAGCGGCATTGTTCAAAATCGACTAGAGTTGAAGAAGCGATTGAGCAAGAAATAAATTATTTCCAGGCGAATCAAAAGTTAAAAAGGGAGGTTCAAGAAAGCAGAAGACTAGTTGCAGAGCAATTGCTCGGCGTTTCCCATGTAATGGAGGACCTTTCAAATGAAATTAAACGGGAGAGGGAAAATCATTTTGTTCAAGAGGAGCAAATTCTAGATGCCCTACAGAATTTTGGGATTGAAATTGTAAATGTAGATATATATAGCCTTGAACAAGGAAATGTTGATATCGAGATGAGCATTCCATTTTGTAATGGCCATGGGGAATGTGAAAAAATCATTGCACCTATGCTATCAGATATTCTTGAGGAATCAATTGTTGTTAAGCATGAAGAATGTGCAAATTATCCGAATGGTTATTGCCATGTATCTTTTGGTTCTGCTAAAAAATTCAGAATTGAAACAGGTGTTGCCCATGCAGCTAAAGGTGGAGGCTTAGTTTCAGGTGATAGCTATTCAATGATCGATTTAGGAGTAGGTAAATATGCTGTTGCGATTAGCGATGGGATGGGAAATGGAGTGAGAGCCCACTTTGAAAGTAATGAAACAATTAAATTGCTTCAAAAAATCCTACAATCAGGTATAGAAGAAAAAGTAGCTATTAAGACGATAAATTCAATTTTATCGCTTCGAACAACTGATGAGATTTTTTCTACGTTAGATTTGGCAATTGTTGATCTCCAAGACGGTAACAGTAAATTTTTAAAAATCGGCTCTACACCAAGCTATGTAAAAAGAGGAGATAAAATTATTAGAATTCAAGCTAGCAATCTTCCGATGGGAATTATCGATGATTTTGATGTTGATGTTGTTGGAGAGAAATTAAAAGCAGGCGATCTTTTGATTATGATGAGCGACGGGATTTTTGAAGGCCCTAAACACGTTGAAAACTATGATTTATGGATGAAACGGAAAATTAGTGAAATTAAGACTGATAACCCTCAGGAAGTAGCGGACTTAATTATGGAGGAGGTCATTAGAACAAGAGCTGGGAAAATTGAGGATGATATGACCGTTGTTGTTTCAGCTATCGAGCACAATACTCCTAAGTGGGCGAGTATTCCTGTATCAGGGTACAAATCAAAGAAGACGGGGTGACGGACGTATAAAATTCCCCCCTTCTGGCGAGGATGTTAAAAATTGAACTCATATATTGAGGTTGTCTGCTTAAGAAATAAGGAGATGACCGAAATTATATGGGATTATCGTCTCTCGAGGAGGGTGAAAAAGATGGTAAAGGGTCATTTAAAACAAATTTTATTAATAACAGATGGATGCTCAAATCATGGAGAAGATCCGATTGCAATGGCAGCGTTGGCTCAAGAACAAGGAATAACAGTGAATGTCATTGGGGTTTTAGAGGAAAATGTGATCGATAATGAAGCGATGCAGGAGATCGAGGGAATTGCGATGTCTGGAGGTGGCGTACACCAAATCGTATATGCACATCAATTATCTCAAACCGTTCAAATGGTAACGAGACAAGCAATGACACAAACGCTTCAAGGGGTTGTTAATAAAGAGCTACAACAAATATTAGGTAAAGACATCTCTATGGAAGAACTTCCTCCAGATAAAAGAGGAGAAGTTATGGAGGTAGTTGATGAATTAGGAGAAACTGCAAGCTTAGAAATTCTTATTTTAGTCGATACAAGTGCAAGTATGAAGCCAAAGCTCCCAACAGTTAAAGAGGCATTATTAGATCTCTCGATTAGCTTAAATTCACGAATTGGTGATAATCAATTTTCTGTCTCAGTATTTCCTGGGAAAAAGGATGAGGTTGAGCAAGTGTTAGATTGGACACCTAGATTAGAATCACTTTCATCGATTTTCCCGAAATTATCGACAGGTGGTATCACTCCAACTGGTCCAGCGATACGAGAAGCCATTCAAAACTTTAAGAAGAAACGTTCTTTAAGGAGCTTTTTAAGAAATGAAGAAGAATACTACGATGAATCAGGGTTGTAATGTTCCTTCTGGAAAAGTAATTAGAGGTAAGTGGAACGGTGAGTCGTATAAAATTGTGAAGCTATTAGGTCAAGGTGCGACTGGTAGCGTCTATTTGGCCGATAGCAGAAAAGGTCGAGTTGCTCTAAAAATAAGTGAAAATAGTATGGCAATTACGTCAGAGGTTAATGTACTAAAACGTTTTTCGATGGTCCAGGGTGCTTCTCTTGGGCCTTCTTTGCTTGATGTCGATGATTGGATTGTGAATGGTAGTAAAATGATCCCGTTTTATGTGATGGAGTATATTCAAGGAAGCAACTTTTTAGAATTTATTCAGCAAAAGGGCAATGAATGGGCAGATGTTTTAATCCTGCAGCTTTTGTCAAATTTAGATAAGCTTCATAGACAAGGTTGGGTATTTGGTGATCTAAAACCGGAAAATCTTCTCGTCTCAGGTCCTCCGCCAAAGATCAGGTGCATTGATGTAGGTGGAACAACGCAGCAAGGACGATCAATTAAAGAGTTCACGGAGTTTTTTGATAGGGGGTATTGGGGGTTAGGCACTCGAAAGGCTGAGCCTTCTTATGATTTATTTGCTGTTGCAATGATACTCATTAATGCAGTTTATCCAAAGCGTTTTACAAAAAAAGGGGAAGGTAATGGGAAAAAGCAACTATTTGAAATGATCGATCGTCACCCATTTTTGCAAAAGCATGAAAGTATTTTACATAACGCGCTGTTAGGGAATTATCATAGCGCACAGGAAATGAAAGAGGATTTCGTTCTCATTATTTCAGAAGGGATGAAAAAGGAAAGGTGTCAACAAAAGGCTGCTACAGCTAAAACGAAAGCGTCAAAGCCAAATCGTACAAACTCTCGTACTAGCTATATGAATCAAACAAGAAAACATGTAAAACAGCGAAAGAAAGTGAATGGTGTACTTGAAACAATTGTGATTCTCATAAGTGTATTTATTATTTATTCATTATACGTCTATCATTATTTATTGTAGTTTCTCTTCATTTAATTGTAAAAATGTTCAAAAAATATGGATTATATGTGAACGAATCCTTCTCTTTTGTCTTTGCTTTTGAAATAATGATAGGATAGTTATGTAAGGAAGCTCGTTTTACGTAAATGGCGAGCTTATCAAGTAAGGTTTTTGGTCCTTATATAAACTTGAATTTTCTATAGAAGAGGGAGAATGGTGAAAAATTTTAGTGCCCTTATTCAAAAGCATCAATTATTCGAAAAAGGTTCAGCAATTGTTATAGGAGTTTCTGGTGGACCTGATTCATTAGCTTTATTACACCTATTAAATAATATGAGAGAAACGTGGCAATTGAAATTAATCGTTGTCCATGTAGACCATATGTTTAGAGGAGAGCAATCAGAAGCTGAAATGAATTTTGTTCTTTCCTATTGTAGGGACCTTGATATTATTTGTGAAGCGAAGCAAATCGACGTGACTGAATATGCTAGGAGGCATCAATTAAGCTCACAGGTCGCTGGTAGGGAATGTCGGTATCAATTTTTTAAAGAGGTACTAGATAAATATCAGGCGCATTATTTAGCTCTTGGTCATCATGGTGATGATCAGATTGAAACAATCCTTATGAGATTAGTAAGAGGAGCTACCGGGACATCTTTAGCAGGAATTCAGATGAAACGGAAATTCCATCATGGATTTATTATTAGACCGTTGCTTCCTTATACTAAGGAGGAAATCCTAAACTACTGCAGGGAACAACAGTTATTGCCAAGGTTTGACCCAAGTAATGAAAAAACAAATTATACAAGAAATCGCTTTAGGAAATATGTACTGCCTTTTCTAAAAAAGGAAAATCCGCTTGTACATGAAAGATTTCAGCATTTTAGTGAAACCTTATTGGAAGATGAAACGTATTTACAGGAATTAACGAAGAAATATTTGAATACAGTATTGAAAAGAAAAGAAAAGTCAAAGGTTGAAATTGAAATCAATGGCTTTTTAGAATTACCTATGCCTTTACAAAGAAGAGCGATTCAACTAATATTAAACTATCTATATGGAACAATTCCGGCTTCTCTTTCTTCAATACATATTGAAAATTTATTGACATTATTGTCACAAAATCATCCTTCAGGCTCACTTGATTACCCAAACGGTCTTAAAGTGATTAAATCTTATCAAAATTGTTTGTTTACATTTGAACAAGAGGAAGTAAAAGCATATTATTATGAACTTGATTTCCCTTCTTCGTTAATACTGCCAAATGGGTATGTAATCAAAAGTGAACTAGTTAGGAATACTTCAATTAAGAGGGATAGAAACGAAACTTTTTTATTAAATATGGATTCGTTCGATAAGCCTCTCATTGTTCGTACAAGAAAACCAGGTGATAAAATTCAATTGAAAGGCATGATTGGTCGAAAAAAGGTAAAAGATATATTTATTGATGAAAAGATTCCAATACATAATCGATCTTCATGGCCAATTGTCCTTGATGGGAATGGAAGAATTCTCTGGATACCTGGATTAAAGAAATCTATGTATGAAGCAGAAAGTACAGGCAATGGTGTATTTGTTGAATTACAGTATAAGGAGCTATGATCTTCTAGGGGGCACACATTTAATGAGACAAGATATCAAGGAAATTTTAGTTACGGAGGAGCAAATCCAACAAAAGGTAAAAGAGTTAGGAAAGGCGCTTACTGAACAGTATAAAGATGAATTTCCACTCGCTATTGGTGTATTAAAAGGTGCAATGCCATTTATGGGAGACCTTTTAAAAAACATTGATACATACTTAGAAATGGATTTCATGGATGTATCAAGTTATGGTACATCAACCGTTTCTTCTGGAGAGGTTAAGATTATAAAGGATCTTGATACTTCTGTAGAAGGAAGAAATATTTTAATTATTGAGGATATTATTGATAGTGGTTTAACTTTAAGCTACTTAGTGAAGCTTTTCCGTTATCGAAAAGCTAAATCAATAAAAATCGTTACTTTGCTAGATAAACCTACAGGAAGAAAGGCAGATATAGAAGCTGATTTTGTTGGCTTTGAAGTGCCTGACGCATTTGTCGTAGGATATGGCCTTGACTATATGGAAAAATACCGAAACCTTCCATATATTGGAGTGCTAAAGCCTGAAATATACGAATAATTATCGGTTTATCTATAGCTTAATTTGTTGTGTTACCATGATTTACTATGATACTATTTAATTTAGTCGTGTTTACTGTGGGAGGAGGTAAGGAATGAATCGGATCTTCCGTAATACCATATTTTATTTACTTATATTTTTAGTAATTATAGGGGTTGTTAGCTTTTTTACAGGTGCTAATCCAAAGACTGAGCAAATAACCTACAATGAATTCATTTCTGATTTAAACAACGGAAATGTTAAAGAAATGACTGTACAGCCGGTTCGTGGAGTATTTGAAGTTAGAGGTGAGATGAAGGATGCAAAAGATGGTGAATCCTTCTTAACATATATACCTACTGAACAAGGGCTAAACCGAGTTGATGAAGCAGCTGAAGCGAATAAGGTAAATATTATTCCCGCTGAGGAAACAAGTGGATGGGTAACGTTTTTCACATCGATTATTCCATTTGTTATTATTTTCATCTTATTCTTCTTCTTATTAAACCAAGCTCAGGGCGGCGGAAGTCGTGTAATGAATTTTGGTAAAAGTAAAGCTAAGCTTTATAGTGAAGAAAAGAAAAAGGTTAAATTTAAAGACGTAGCAGGTGCTGATGAAGAGAAACAAGAACTTGTTGAGGTTGTTGAGTTCTTAAAGGACCCACGTAAATTTGCGGAACTAGGAGCAAGAATTCCTAAAGGTGTTTTATTAGTTGGACCTCCTGGTACTGGTAAGACATTGCTAGCAAGAGCTGTTGCTGGTGAAGCTGGAGTACCATTCTTCTCTATTAGTGGTTCAGACTTTGTTGAAATGTTCGTCGGTGTCGGTGCATCGCGTGTTCGTGATTTATTTGAAAATGCGAAAAAGAATGCACCATGTATTATCTTCATCGATGAAATTGATGCTGTTGGACGTCAGCGTGGCGCAGGTTTAGGTGGGGGTCATGATGAACGTGAGCAAACATTAAACCAGCTATTAGTTGAAATGGATGGCTTTGGTGCAAATGAAGGTATTATTATTATCGCCGCTACTAACAGACCTGACATTTTAGACCCAGCTTTATTACGTCCAGGTCGATTTGATAGACAAATTACAGTTGATCGCCCAGATGTAACAGGTCGTGAAGCTGTTCTGAAGGTACATGCTCGAAACAAGCCTTTAGATGAATCTGTTGACTTAAAGGCGATTGCTGCCCGTACACCAGGGTTTTCTGGGGCAGACCTAGAAAACTTACTGAACGAAGCAGCCTTGGTCGCAGCTAGACAGGATAAAAAGAAAATTGATAATACTGATCTTGATGAAGCAACAGACCGTGTAATTGCGGGTCCTGCTAAAAAGAGTCGTGTTATTTCTAAGAAAGAACGCAATATTGTTGCTTATCACGAAGCCGGACATACTATCATTGGAGTCGTATTAGATGAAGCTGATATGGTTCATAAAGTAACAATTGTACCTCGTGGTCAAGCTGGCGGTTATGCGGTAATGCTTCCGAAAGAGGATCGTTACTTTATGACAAAGCCAGAACTGTTAGATAAGATAACAGGTTTACTTGGCGGACGTGTTGCAGAGGAAATTATTTTTGGTGAAGTAAGTACTGGTGCTCACAATGATTTCCAAAGAGCAACAGGTATTGCAAGAAAAATGGTTACAGAGTACGGAATGAGTGAAAAGCTTGGGCCGTTACAATTTGGTCAATCACAAGGAGGTCAAGTATTCCTCGGACGTGATATCCATAATGAACAAAACTATAGTGATGCGATTGCACATGAAATTGATATGGAAATCCAACGCTTCATTAAAGAAAGCTATGAGCGTGCTCGTCAAATTTTAACTGAAAACCGCGATAAGCTTGAATTAGTTGCACAAACGTTACTGGAAGTTGAAACACTTGATGCAGCACAAATTCAAAGTCTTGTTGAGCATGGTAAGCTACCTGATCGTCCTGTAGCTACAAATGACGAGAAGAAGGAAGAAAAATCAGAAGACGTGAAAGTGAATATCCAAACGAAAAAAGAAGATGAGGATACTTCTGACAAATCCTAATATATATTCGAAAATCGGTGGCAACTTATGATGCCATCGATTTTTTATTGGGCTCTTTTCTTATAGCTTGTTGTTTTTGCGTTATGTATATAATGGTTGATTGGATTGCAGTGCATTGCGAGACTCCTGTGGGGATGAGTGAATAGGTTAATCTTGGGAAAGTGTTTATATTAAAGGAGGTTCACCACCAAGCCTGCAGAAAGCAATTTCTGTCGCAAAATCAATCAAAAAAACACCTAAGTACAAAGCAACAAAGTTTACGAAAACTGTATCGTTATTTGACTTAGGATAATAAGAAGCTTAATCAAGAAATGCTTCAATTTTTCTTTACGACCGAAATCTGTGATAAAATGTAACGGAATATGAATACTAGTATTGAATTATTATAAAGTGGTGATATGGATGATTCTTGTATTAGATGTTGGAAATACTAATACCGTATTAGGGGTATATGACCAGGATGTGCTTAAGCACTATTGGCGAATTGAGACAAGCCGTAATAAAACAGAAGATGAATTTGCAATGGTATTAAAAAGTCTTTTCGAGCATGAAGGGATTTTGTTTAATCAAATAGAAGGAATAATCATTTCCTCGGTTGTACCTCCAATTATGTTTGCGTTAGAAAGAATGTGTTTAAAGTATTTTAATGTCAAGCCGTTAGTTGTTGGGCCTGGAATAAAGACGGGATTAAATATTAAATATGAAAATCCTCGTGAGGTAGGGGCTGACAGAATTGTAAATGCAGTCGCAGGCATCCAGGACTATGGAAGTCCGATCATTATTGTTGATTTTGGAACAGCGACAACTTATTGCTATATAAATGAGCATAAGCAATATATGGGTGGCGCAATTGCTCCAGGAATAAACATTTCTACAGAAGCGCTTTATTCTAGAGCTGCAAAGCTACCAAGAATTGAAATTACAAGACCGGACAATATTATTGGCAAAAACACAGTAAGTGCGATGCAGTCTGGGATTTTATATGGATATGTAGGTCAGGTTGAAGGGATTGTTAAACGAATTAAAGAACAAGCAGTGGAAGTACCAAAAGTTATTGCAACTGGCGGGTTAGCTTCACTGATTGCGAAAGAATCAGATTGTATTGATGTTGTAGATCCGTTTTTAACACTACGAGGTCTCCAGTTGATTTATGAAAGAAATACAACAAAGTAAAATCGATAAAGCTACATACATGTGTAAAGTGAAGGGAGCATAATAATGGATTATTTAGTTAAGGCGTTGGCATTTGATAATCAAGTCCGCGCTTATGCAACGAGAACGACAGAAACAGTATCTGAGGCGCAAAGAAGACACCAAACGTGGCCAACAGCTTCAGCTGCATTAGGACGTTCCATGACGTTCGGTGTCATGATGGGATCGATGTTAAAGGGCGATGCGAAGTTAACGATTAAAGTTGAAGGTGGCGGACCAATTGGTGCCATACTTGTAGATAGTAACTCAAAAGGTGAAGTGAGAGGGTATGTAACAAATCCACAAACTCATTTTGAGCTAAATGCTAAAGGAAAGCTTGATGTCGCGAGAGCAGTTGGTACAGAAGGGACTTTAACAATTGTTAAGGATCTTGGCTTAAAGGATCATTTTTCAGGACAAGTTCCAATCGTTTCAGGGGAGCTTGGAGAAGATTTTACTTATTATCTTGTTACTTCAGAGCAGGTTCCTTCATCAGTAGGTGTAGGAGTATTAGTTAATCCTGATAATTCGATTTTAGCTTCTGGTGGCTTTATTATTCAGTTATTACCAGGAACTAGTGATGAAACGATTTCGTTAATTGAAGAAAGATTAAGTAAGATTGATCCGATTTCAAAGCTAATTCAGCGCGGTCTCACACCGGAACAAATACTTGAAGAAGTACTTGGTGAAAATAACGTGAGGATTTTAGAAAAACAGCCAGTGGCATTTAAATGTCAATGTTCGAAGGAACGAATTGAAAATGCTGTTATAAGTTTAGGGGCAGATGAGATCCAGGCGATGATTGATGAAGATGGTCAAGCGGAAGCTCAATGTCATTTTTGTAATGAAGTATATTTATTTTCAAGAGAAGACTTAGAGCAACTAAAAATAGAGGCAAAATAGAAACGTTTTTAGGGAGTATTAGGAGATGGGGAAATGAGCGGTAAAACGTTATGGAGCATTATTTTTGCTTTGGTTGTAATAAACTGCTTAACGGTTGGTTACTTTTTAACAAATAATCAAAGAATAAAAGCTAGCTCTGAGAATGAATCTATTGCAACAATTGGCGACACTCATATTACAAGAGAGCAATGGATGGCTGAACTTGAAGAGAAATATGGCGAAGAAACTCTAAAGGAATTAATCAACATAAAAGTGGTCGAACAATTAGCTGAAAAATATCATATTTCGGTCTCAGATGAGGATGTTGAACGAGAACTAGCTGTTTACAAATCAATGTACAATTCATTTGATGAGGAACAGAATGGGAAAGAAGAGGATTGGCGTGAGCAAATTCGCTACAGCATTTTATTAGAAGAGTTACTGACAAAGGATGTAACAGTAACAGAAGAAGAAATAAAAAACTTTTATGAAAATAATAAAGAGCTATATGCAATAGATGAATCCTATCATTTGTCACAAATTATCGTTAATACAAAAGCTGAGGCCAATAAAATGGTTGATGAGCTTAGTGGGGGATCTAGCTTTGAAGCGTTAGCCATTGAGAACTCTATTGATGAGTTTTCGGCTCCCTCTGGTGGCGACATAGGGTTTATTTCTAAAAACAACGAGTATGTTCCTGATGATTATATAAATGTTGCAAAAACTTTAAAGCCAGGGGAATGGAGTGAACCTATAAAAGTAGAAAATGGATATGCTATTCTTTTGCTTCATGAAAAGCTAGAAGGAAAATCGTACTCTTATGACGAAGTAAGGGGACAAGTACGTAGACAAATAGCCCTAGAACAGATGCAAGGCTCTGTATCTGTTGAACCATTGTGGGACGAGTTAAATGTAAAATGGTTTTATGGGAATAATCTAGAAAAATAGGACAAATGAGTTAAAATGTTTTGACAATTTTTCTAGGAATTGATATATTACTTATAAATCCAATAAATTTACTCGGGATAGAGGAGGAAACGTTAATGGCACGTATAGCAAACTCTATACATGAATTAATCGGCGAAACACCGATCGTTAAGTTAAACAGAATAGTAGATGATAATAGTGCAGATGTATATTTGAAGCTTGAATATTTCAATCCAGGAAGCAGTGTTAAAGATCGTATTGGTTTAGCGATGATCGAAGCTGCTGAAAAAAGTGGAGTGCTAAAGGCTGGCGATACGATTATTGAGCCAACAAGTGGTAACACAGGGATTGGTTTAGCGATGGTAGCAGCTGCTAAAGGCTTGAAAGCGATTTTAGTAATGCCTGATACGATGAGTTTAGAGCGTAGAAACTTGCTGCGTGCTTATGGTGCAGAATTAGTATTAACACCAGGTTCTGAAGGAATGAACGGAGCTATCCGTAAAGCGGAAGAATTAGCAAAAGAACACGGTTATTTTGTACCTCAACAATTTAAAAATGAAGCAAATCCAGAAATTCACCGCCAAACAACTGGAAAGGAAATTGTTGCACAAATGGGTGACCAACTTGATGCATTTGTTTCTGGTATCGGTACTGGTGGAACAATTACTGGAGCAGGTTCAGTTTTAAAAGAAAACTATCCATCCATTAAAATTTATGCAGTTGAGCCAACGGATTCTCCAGTACTTTCAGGAGGAAAGCCAGGTCCTCATAAGATTCAAGGAATCGGTGCAGGGTTTGTACCTGACGTTTTAAATACAAATATTTATGATGAAGTAATTACGATTAAAAATGAAGAAGCATTCGAAGCAGCGAGAAAAGCAGGTAGAGAAGAAGGAATTCTTGGAGGAATTTCATCTGGTGCTGCGATTGCTGCCGCATTAAAAGTTGCGAAAGAGCTTGGTAAAGGAAAGAAAGTTTTAGCGATTATCCCTGATAATGGTGAACGTTACTTAAGTACTCCTTTATACCAATATGATTGATAAATAACGATTAAATAATGATAAAAGGGGGTGGCGATTTTATGTCACCCTCTTTTTCATTACCTGATTTTCCTTTAATTAAAAGATTTCTTTTGTTATAGACTAATAATTCGGTATTATTTATAAATAATTTATAGCTTCTCTTCTCCAATTATGTAAAATAATAAATAAGAGTTTTAAAGGAGAGATTTGAATGCAACAGAGAGCATCATTAGGCATAAGTTTTGAATTTAATGGCGATTTTTTCAAGCAATATAAATATTTGAGTGGAAATGAAGAACATCATGCTTTCCTTGAAAGTGGGCGTGGTGGTAAATATAGTATTGCAGGGTTACATCCGGTTGCTACTATAATGGGGAAAAATAAGAAATTATTTATTACTAAAGAACAAAAAAAACTTGTGCTTGATGGGGAACCTCTTGAGTTATTTCAGAACTGGTTAAAAGAATATCAAACTGAAACAGATCCAAATTTGCCAGACTTTCAGGGGGGAGCAATTGGATTTATTAGTTATGATTATGTTAGATATTTTGAAAAATTGCCCGAGATAGCGGCTGATGACTTAAATACGCCAGATTTATACTTTATGCTTTTTGATGATGTTGCTATATTTGATCAAGAGACGTCCAAGCTCTGGTTAATTACTCATTATTATCGTGAGCAGGAAAGGTTATCTGCTGAAGCAAAGCTACTTGCGTGGAAAGAAAAATGGATAACGAAGGGGACTGTACAGGCTCACGATCTGAAAAAGCAAGAAGAAAAGACGGGAGACCCGATAACTTTTTCCAAAAGGGATTTTCTAAATGCGGTGGAATCTATAAAGGATTACATTTCAAAAGGTGATGTTTTTCAAGTGAATCTCTCAATCAGGCAGCATTTACCTTTAGAATGCCATCCATTCGAAATTTATGAAACACTTCGAAAGGTCAATCCATCTCCTTATATGGCTTACCTCCACTTTCCGGATTTACAAATAGTAAGTGGTTCACCAGAGCTTCTAGTGAAAAAACAAGGAAACAAAGTTAGCACTCGTCCAATAGCTGGGACAAGGTCTAGAGGGATGAGTGAGCAAGAAGATTTGAAGCTAGCAAATGAGTTAATTGAAAATGAAAAGGAACGGGCAGAACATGTCATGCTTGTTGATCTCGAAAGAAATGATTTAGGACGAGTATGTGAATATGGAACGGTTCATGTAAATGAATTTATGGTAATTGAAAAATACTCACATGTTATGCATATTGTATCGAATGTTGAAGGGACATTGAAAACCGGTATAAATTTTGCCGACGTTATCAAAGCTACCTTCCCAGGTGGTACAATAACAGGAGCACCTAAAGTGCGTACAATGGAAATAATTGAGGAGTTAGAGCCGACTAGACGAGGAATTTATACTGGTTCTATAGGGTGGATTGGCTTTGATGGAAATATGGAGCTTAATATAGTCATTCGTACATTACTAGCTAAAGATGGATATGGGTATGTTCAATCTGGAGCGGGAATTGTCATTGATTCCAATCCGGAATTTGAATATAAAGAGTCATTAAAAAAGGCTCAAGCATTAATGAAAGCAATTGAGTTGAGTAAAGAAGAGAAAATAAGAGACCTGAGGTGAGAATAGTGATATTAATGATTGATAACTATGATTCTTTTACATTTAATTTAGTCCAGTATTTAGGTGAACTAGGAGAGGAATTGGTTGTAAAGCGAAATGATGAGATTACTATTAGTGAAATTGAGGAATTAAATCCCCAATTTCTCATGATTTCTCCTGGTCCTTGTAGTCCGAATGAAGCAGGAATTAGCATGGAAGCAATTAAGTATTTTGCTGGTAAAATCCCTATATTTGGAGTTTGTTTAGGACATCAATCAATTGCCCAAGTGTTTGGGGGCGATGTTGTTCGTGCTGAACGTTTAATGCATGGAAAAACGTCAAAGATTAATCATAACGGTGAGACGATTTTTAAAAATCTAGAAAATCCGTTTACAGCGACACGTTATCATTCGTTAATTGTAAAAAATGAAACCCTTCCAGATTGTCTAGAAGTTACCGCATGGACCGATGAGAATGAAATAATGGCAATCCGACACAAAACACTTCCGATTGAAGGTGTACAATTTCATCCTGAGTCAATTATGACATCATTTGGTAAGGATTTATTAAGCAATTTTATTCAGCATTATAAATTAGTAGAAAAGAGTTTATAACGTGTATATTTATTGCAATTCACAATTTATAAAGGATACGGAAGCCACGATTTCTCCATTCGATCATGGCTTTCTTTATGGTATAGGTGCATTTGAAACATTTAGGATTTATAAAGGATTCCCGTTTCTCCTTCATGATCATATGCGAAGACTTCAAGAGGCTCTTGGAGAATTAGGGATATACTATCAAATTGATTTTGATGAAATAAAGTCTATTATTAAACAGTTAGTAAAACTAAATGGTTTTGAAGAGGAAGATGTGACAGCTCGTTTAAATATCTCAGCGGGTGTAGGTGAGGTCGGAAAGCTTGTCCAGGATTATAGACAACCTACAATTCTATTGTTTATTAGAAAGGCGCCATCCTTAGATGTAGAAGAGAAGAATGCGGCGTTTTTAAAGTTGCGAAGAAATACACCAGAGGGAGACTTTCGCCTAAAATCCCACCATTATTTAAATAATATATTAGGTAAAAGAGAACTTATAAATCATCCTGATGTAGAAGGGATTTTTTTAACAAAGGAAGGATATATTGCGGAAGGAATTGTATCGAATATTTTCTGGATAAAGGGTAGTAAAGTTTATACTCCATCTTTAGATACGGGAATATTAAACGGAATTACTAGGCTATTTGTCATCAAATGCTTAGCTATCCTGAATATACCTTGTGAGGAAGGTTTTTATCCAAAGGAAGAAATAAAAGATGCATCGGAAGTTTTGATTACAAACTCATCACAAGAGATTTTGGCTGTTAAAAAATTCGATAGCTATGAGTTAGCTGGTAAGGATGGGGAAGTATACGGAAAGTTAAATGAGTTATATGCAAGGTTTCGGTCAAAACTATTAAGTATAGATGAGATGTAAAGGTAGTGTTAACTATGAATAGAGTAACGAGCAACGAAAAAATTGTTTGTGGAAAACATATACTCGATTACGGTAAAAAAACTTTAATTATGGGAATTTTGAATATTACACCTGACTCTTTTTCAGACGGTGGAAGTTATGTAGAGCTAGATCGTGCAATAGCTCACGCAAAAGAAATGGTGAAAAACGGGGCTGATATTATTGATATTGGTGGAGAGTCGACAAGACCTGGTTTTGAAGCTGTTTCAGTTGAGGAAGAGCTCAAACGTGTCATCCCAGTCATTAAACGGCTTTCGGAAGAAGTTGATGTTCCAATTTCAATTGATACGTATAAAGCGGAAGTTGCAAAGCAATCAATTGAAGCTGGAGCAACGATTATTAACGATATTTGGGGTGCAAAAGCAGATCCAAATATGGCAAGTGTTGCTGCGACATATAATGTGCCGATTATTTTAATGCATAATCGTAACAACCTAAACTATAAAGATTTAATTCCTGACATGATAGAAGATTTAATGGAATCTGTTAAAATCGTAAAAGATGCAGGTGTAAAAGATGAAAATATCATCTTAGATCCAGGTGTAGGCTTTGCAAAAACAATGGATGATAATTTGCAGGTAATGAACCATTTAGATGCATTTGTTGCGCTCGGTTACCCAGTATTATTAGGAACATCTAGGAAACGATTTATTGGACATGTATTGGATTTACCTGCAAATGACCGTATGGAAGGAACAGGAGCAACGGTTTGTTTAGGAATTGAAAGAGGTTGTCAAATTGTGAGAATCCATGATGTGTTAGAGATTTCAAGAATGGCTAAAATGATGGATGCTATGCTTGGAAAAGGAGGATACCAAAATCGATAAGATTTATGTAAATGGTATGGAGTTTTATGGATACCATGGTGTTTTAGCAGAAGAGACAAAATTAGGTCAGAGATTTAGAGTTGATTTAACGGTTGAATTAGATTTATCTAAGGCAGGAGAGACTGATGATTTAACGCATACGGTGAACTATGCGATGTTATATAATCGTTGTAAGGAAATTGTAGAAGGTCAGCCATTTAAGCTAATCGAGGCGGTTGCTGAGAACATTGCTAAAGAAATACTCTCAACATTTAAAGCTGTTCAAACCTGCACTGTAAAACTAATTAAGCCTGATCCCCCAATAAGAGGTCATTATAAGGATGTTGCAGTTGAAATTACAAGGGGCAGAGTATGAAAGTTGAGTCATATATTGCAATTGGTTCTAATATCGGAGATCGAGAGGAATACTTGCTGCAATCCGTAAAAAAAATCCATCAACATCCTAAAATTGAAGTGATAGATATTTCCTCCATTTATGAGACAGAACCAATTGGTTATACCGATCAAGATAAATTTTTAAATATGGTCATACGTATAAAGACCGATTTATCAGCTTTTGAATTGCTAAATGTCTTGCAAAATACGGAGAATCATTTCAATCGGAAGCGGATTGTGCGATGGGGACCTCGTACATTAGACCTTGACATTTTGCTTTATAATCATGAAAATATTGTATCGGAACAATTAATGGTTCCACATCCACGAATGCATGAACGTTCTTTTGTATTAATTCCATTATATGAATTAAACAAGAATATTCACATCGCAGATAAAGGTGAATCATTATCATCTATCATAGATCAATTACAAGATAAAGAAGGGGTACGAATATGGAAGCAGAAAAATGGGGTAGACGTATTCGCGCTTTTAGAAAGTTAAAAGGCTTTACCCAAGAAAGTTTTGCGAAAGACCTTGGTGTTTCTGTTTCAGTATTAGGTGAAATAGAAAGAGGCAACCGTGAACCAAGTAAACAGTTTATCGAGGAAGTGGCTAATGCTCTTGATATTTCTGTTGATGAATTAAATCCAAATGAATAAAAAAGGAAAGGGGGTTTGGAATGTTTAAAATTGGGGATATTGAATTAAAAAATAGAGTTGTACTGGCTCCGATGGCAGGCGTCTGTAATTCAGCATTCCGTTTAACAGTCAAAGAGTTTGGTGCTGGCTTAGTATGTGCAGAAATGGTAAGTGATAAGGCAATTTTGTATAATAACGCAAGGACAATGGGGATGCTTTATATTGATGAGCGTGAAAAACCTTTAAGCTTACAAATTTTTGGTGGGAAAAAAGAAACACTTGTAGAAGCAGCGAGATTTGTAGATGAAAACACAACCGCAGATATTATTGACATTAATATGGGATGCCCAGTACCTAAAATTACAAAATGTGATGCAGGTGCTAAATGGCTATTAGACCCGAATAAGATTTATGATATGGTTTCAGCAGTTGTTGACGTTGTAGAAAAGCCGGTAACAGTAAAAATGCGTATGGGCTGGGATGAAGATCATATTTATGCTGTAGAAAATGCCCAAGCGGTTGAACGAGCAGGCGGAAAAGCAATTGCTTTACACGGAAGAACCCGTGTTCAAATGTATGAAGGAACTGCAAATTGGGATATCATTAAAGAAGTAAAGCAATCTGTCAGCATCCCGGTCATTGGTAATGGTGATGTAAATACACCTCAAGATGCAAAGCGGATGCTTGATGAAACAGGTGTAGACGGTGTAATGATAGGTCGTGCTGCATTAGGTAATCCATGGATGATTTACCGAACAGTTAAATATTTAGAAACTGGCGAATTGATGGGTGAACCAGGTGTAAGAGAAAAAATGGAAGTATGTAAACTTCATCTTGATCGCCTAATTGCATTAAAAAATGAAAATATTGCTGTCCGTGAAATGAGAAAACATGCCGCCTGGTATCTAAAAGGCATTAGAGGTAATGCTAAAGTTCGGAATGATGTTAATTTAATGAATACGAGAGAAGAATTTGTTACTCTTTTAGATGAATTTGTTCTCGAAATTGAAGCAAAAGAAAAAAGCGCAAGTCTAGTAGGTTAATGATTGTTTTACTGCCAGTATTCCCTGGCAGTTTTCTGCTTTTTTTTAATGACGAAATCTATGAAGAAAAAGCATAGATTGTGTTAAACTAAGGGTTAAGGAATATTTTTTAGACGTTGTTTCGGATGGTCTAAGTATAAACAATATTTAAACTACTATATTTTGTATAAAAAATTAGGACTATGTTAGATTTGGGCGTGAATGTCTTACATAATGTTCTAAATAAAGATTAGGAGTTGCAAACATGAGCCAAGAAGAAATGAATCAAGAAGAATTAAATGACCAGTTAAGGGTAAGACGTGAGAAGTTACAAAATCTACAAGAAAAAGGCTTAGACCCATTCGGTCAACGCTTTGAGAGAACACATCAAACACAGGATATTATTGATTTATATGACGGACAAACAAAAGAAGAGCTTGATGAAAAGGAAATCCCGGTTACAATAGCAGGTCGTATTATGACGAAACGTGGTAAAGGAAAAGCTGGGTTTGCCCATATTCAAGATTTATCGGGACAAATTCAAATTTATGTTCGTAAGGATGCTATCGGAGATGAGGCATACGAAATTTTTAATTCTGCCGATTTAGGAGATATTATAGGTGTTACTGGTAATGTCTTTAAAACAAAGGTAGGAGAACTATCAATAAAAGTAGAGAAGTTTGAGCTGTTAACAAAGGCTTTACGTCCATTACCAGACAAGTTCCATGGATTAAAAGATATCGAACAACGCTATCGTCAAAGATATGTTGATCTGATTATGAATCCTGATAGTAAAAAGACTTTTATATTTAGAAGTAAAATAATTCAAGCAATGCGTCGATACCTTGATGATCATGGCTACCTTGAGGTTGAAACACCAACTATGCATTCAATCCCTGGTGGTGCATCTGCGCGACCATTCATCACTCACCATAATGCACTAGATATGCCTTTGTATATGCGTATTGCTATTGAGCTTCATTTGAAACGCCTTATTGTAGGTGGGTTGGAAAAAGTTTATGAAATAGGTCGTGTTTTTAGAAATGAGGGTGTTTCAACACGCCACAACCCTGAATTCACGATGATTGAACTTTATGAAGCATATGCAGATTATCAAGATATCATGGAATTAACAGAGAATTTGATTGCGCATATCGCGAAAGAAGTATTAGGAACAACTACAATCCAATACGGTGAATATGAAGTTAATCTTGAGCCTAAGTGGACAAGACTCCATATGGTTGATGCAATTAAAGAATACACAGGAGCAGATTTCTGGAAAGAGATGTCTGTTGAAGAAGCTAGAGCTTTAGCTAAAGAGCATAATGTTGAAATTGGTGAACACATGCTTTACGGTCATATCGTAAATGAATTCTTTGAACAAAAAGTTGAAGAAAAACTTATTCAACCAACATTCATCTATGGTCATCCAGTAGAAATCTCTCCTTTAGCGAAGAAAAACGCGGATGATCCACGTTTTACTGACCGTTTTGAATTGTTTATTGTAGCGAGAGAGCACGCGAATGCATTTACTGAATTAAATGACCCAATAGACCAAAAGGAACGTTTTGAGGCTCAATTGAAAGAGCGTGAGCAAGGTAATGATGAAGCTCATATGATGGATGAGGATTTTATAGAAGCATTGGAATATGGTATGCCTCCAACTGGTGGATTAGGTATTGGTATCGATCGATTAGTTATGCTGTTAACAAACGCACCTTCTATTCGAGATGTATTATTATTCCCACAAATGAGACATAAGTAAAACGACTTGTTTTTTAAATTAAAATAAGCGAGGGATTCCTTAGTTTTATCTAAGGGAACTCTCGCTTTTTTACTGATCCTTTAGAGAATAAGTATAAATGATAAATAAAAGGTTATTAAGAAAGCATGGAGTTAATTAATGAATTAAATTATTAAAAAAAATGCTTGCTTATTAAAAATAAAGATGTTATATTTGAATACGTTGCTGTTGAACAACGAATTAATAAAATAAAAAAACAGTTGACAATTCAATTAAAAGTTTGCTATACTAATATAGTTACTTTAAAGAAATAATGTTCTTTGAAAACTAAACAAAACCAAGCGTGCCAACGTTAATTTCGATTAACAAAAATCGTACTATTAAGTACACAATGAGCAAGTCAAACACTTTATTGGAGAGTTTGATCCTGGCTCAGGACGAACGCTGGCGGCGTGCCTAATACATGCAAGTCGAGCGAATCTGAGGGA
>NZ_JBQENT010000057.1:0-28357 GCF_052044855.1 Metabacillus sp. 22489 | reverse complement strand
ACTGCCAAACAAGTAGTGTAATGGAGTATTTCACACAAAAAAATAGAGAAAGGTGAATTTGAGTACCCTCAAATTCACCTTTCTCACTATTTAGAGCTAGTTATGTCCCAGCCTCTTTCAACGTATTAAGGTAACTTCGAATCAATTAATCTTACTCTGGCTTTTTTAGCTTTATGTAAAGCAAACCACCAGAGAAATAACATAAATGGTAAAATGATATATTTCCAATGCATATAGCTAGTTAATATTGAATCGTAGATAAAATGAAGAAGGATCGGGATTATACATGAAAAAACTATCCAACGCTTCCGAAACTTTTCACTTGAAAACTTTCCTTTACCTAAATAATACCCCATTAGTACACCAAATAATGCATGGCTTGACACAGGTAAAATAGCTCTACCAAAAGCATGTTCAACACCGTTAGCAAACAGATAGAGAATATTTTCGAGTGTAGCAAAACCAAGTGAAACAGATACTCCATAAACAATCCCATCATAATGCTCATTAAAGTGAACATGCTGATAAATAGTAAAAAACAAGATAAACCATTTAAAAAACTCTTCCAGAAAACCTATTGCAACAAATGTATACAAAAGCTCTGAACTAAAAACATTTTCAACATCTAAAACATATTGGAGAAACATAATTGGAAAAACAAGCAGAGCCCCAAAAATAAACGAACGGAGCACCAAATATAACGGTTCAGTTTCGTATTGATCTTTTAAATAAAAGTAAGATAATAAAGCAAGACCAGGGGCAATGCCTGCAGAAATAATCGCGATCATCTACAGGCCTCTTTTCTTTAAAATGTAGTCTAAAAATCAATATAAGGACAATAACCTATGGTTATCTACTAATTTTAGTATATAATGGATTCTTCTAATTATAGTATAAAAGAAGGAAATAAATTAGTTGAAAAGTTTTATTTTTACTTAATTAATCGTAACATGTTATTCTAAAATTGAAAATCACTAATAGAATATCTTATTTTAAACAGCATGGAGGACTATAGATGAAAAATATATTACTAATACACACTGGTGGTACGATCTCAATGATGGAAGATGAAAAAACTGGTGAAGTAAAACCTGATGCAAAAAACCCTCTCGTTGATTATATTAGTGAGATACCTGATACAGTTCTAATTACATCAGAATTATTTCATTTACCATCTCCACATATAACACCCAACCATATGTTAAAAATAAAAGAGTATATTGAAAGGAATGTCAACGAGCGCTCAATTAACGGAGTTGTCATTACTCACGGAACAGATACTTTAGAGGAAACAGCGTTTTTCCTTGATATCACTTTATCTTTGGATATTCCAATTGTTATTACAGGGGCAATGCGTTCAAGTAATGAATTAGGTTCAGATGGATTATATAATCTTATTGCGGCAATTAAAGTAGCATCCTCAGAGAAAGCAAAGAACTTAGGAGTCCTTGTAGTAATGAATGATGAAATTCATACTGCAAAAAATGTAACAAAAACACATACGAGTAATATCGCTACATTTCAAAGCCCACAATATGGTCCTATTGGGATTGTAAATAAAGGTGGAGTTCTATTTCATCATAAGCCAAAAACAAGTCGTCACTTAAATGTAAAACACCTTGATAAAAATGTTTTATTATTAAAAGCTTTTGCAGGTATGGACGATAGCCTATTAAAAGCGATTTCTAGCCTTAAGCTTGATGGACTCGTTATTGAAGCATTAGGTCAAGGAAATTTACCGCCTTATTTACTTCCAGAATTAAAGACATTACTGAATAAAGGAATCCCCATCATTCTTGTATCCCGTTGTTTTAATGGTATCGTCCAGGATGTCTATGGTTACGAAGGTGGAGGAAGGCACTTAAAAGAATTAGGAATGATTTTTAGTAATGGATTAAATGGTCAAAAAGCTAGATTAAAATTAATGATTGCCTTAGAAACAACTTCAAATCATAAAGAACTTGAAGAAATATTCTCTGAATAAGAAAAGTGAGAGTGATTTAATATGGGACAAGGAGTGAAGACACATGAAAAAGCGTGTTTAACCTACATGTACCATATTTATTTACTCTCACTTTTTTATATTCATTTATTTTATGATTTTTTAGAATACTACAGTTTCGATTACCATCTTATTTTCGACTTTTTAATGCTTCGTAGATGAGTTGTCCGTGAAAACGCCCATTTTCGATAAATATTTCATTAGCATTATTTCCGGCTGCAATAACTCCTGCAATAAAAATCCCCTTAATATTTGTTTCCATTGTTTCAGGATCAAATATCGGACGTCCTGTTTCAGAATCTATCTCTACTCCCATTGCCTTTAAAAATTGATGATCAGGATGGTATCCAGTCATCGCGAAGACAAAATCATTCACAATTGTTTTCGTTTCTCCATTCACTTCATAGGATAATTCATGTTCTTTAATTTCCACTACATTTGCATTAAATTCCATCGTTATCGTTCCGTTACGCACAAGAGATTCGAATTCTGGTAATATCCAAGGTTTAATGCTTGATGAATATTCATTTCCACGGTAAAGCACAGTTACTCTCGCACCTGCCTTTACAAGCTCCAAAGCCGCATCTACACTTGAATTTTTGCCACCAATCACAGCAACATCCTTATCAAAATAAGGATGCCCCTCTTTAAAATAATGAAAAACCTTTGGTAAATTCTCTCCTGGAACATTCATATAATTTGGGTGGTCGTAATAGCCTGTTGCAATTACAACTTGTTTTGTCTCATATGTTTGCTTATTAGTAAAAACAGTAAAATAACTATTACCTTTTTCTACTTTCTCCACTTTTTCAAATGAATGTATACGAATTTGTTTTCTTCGAACAACCTCTCGATAATAGGCTAAAGCCTGATTCCGCACTGGTTTACGATTTTCTGTAATAAATGGCACTTCCCCTATTTCAAGCTTTTCACTTGAACTAAAAAAAGTTTGATGTGTAGGATAATGATATATTGCATTAACAATGTTTCCTTTTTCAATAACTAACGGTTTATAGCCTAGTTGGGTTATTTCAATTGCAGCTGATAATCCACAAGGACCACCGCCAATAATAATTGTTTCTTCTTTTATCAAGAACTTTCACTCCTGTACCAAAAAATCTGTTCATTTATATTACCAATTATTCAAATAAAAAATCTTCTATCAATAATGATAGAAGATTTACAGTATCCTTGCAAATTTTATATCCACCCTCTAAATCTTGAAGCCTCTGCCATTTTGCGAACACCAACCATATAAGCGGCTAAACGCATATCTACTCGACGATTTTGACTTGTTTCATATATGTTATTAAATGATTTAACCATTACCTGTTCTAATTTCTCTTCAACTTCTTCTTCTGACCAGTAATAACCTTGATTATTTTGAACCCATTCAAAGTATGAAACTGTTACGCCTCCAGCACTCGCTAATACATCTGGTACTAATAAGATTCCACGTTCTGAAAGAATTCTTGTACCATCTAACGTTGTTGGCCCATTTGCTGCTTCAACAACGATACTTGCTTTAATGTTTGCGGCGTTTTCTTCAGTAATTTGATTTTCAATCGCAGCAGGAACAAGGATATCACAATCAAGTTCGAGCAATTCCTTATTTGTTATTGTATCATTAAATAACTTCGTCACCGTTCCAAAGCTATCTCGCCGATCTAATAAATAATCTATATCTAATCCATTAGGATCATAGAGTCCACCATAGGCATCCGATATACCAACAATTTTAGCCCCAGCGTCATGCATAAATTTTGATAGATAACTACCAGCATTACCAAAACCTTGTACTACAACTCTAGCTCCTTCAAGCTCAATACCTTTTTTCTTTGCAGCTTCACGTATACAAATTGTAACACCCTTAGCGGTTGCTGATTCACGACCATGAGACCCACCAAGGACTAACGGTTTTCCTGTTATGAATCCTGGGGAGTTAAATTCATCGATGCGGCTATATTCATCCATCATCCATGCCATAATCTGAGAATTCGTAAACACATCTGGTGCAGGAATATCTTTAGTTGGTCCAACAATTTGACTAATTGCACGAACATATCCTCGACTTAGACGTTCAAGCTCACGAAATGACATATCTCTAGGATCGCAAACGATTCCACCTTTACCACCACCATATGGCAAATCAACAATTCCACATTTTAAACTCATCCAAATAGAAAGTGCTTTCACTTCCTTTTCTGTTACATTCGGATGAAAGCGAATACCACCCTTGGTCGGTCCAACTGCATCATTATGCTGTGCACGATAGCCAGTAAAGATTTTTACAGAACCATCGTCCATTCTTACAGGTATTTTGACTGTTAACAATCTTAGTGGTTCTTTTAATAACTCAAATACTTCTTCTGGATACCCAAGTTTCTCAAGAGCATTATGTATCACTGTTTGTGTAGCTTTCAACACATCGAGTTTATCGTTCTTATCACTGGTGCTTTTCTCGGCTACCATTTAAGCTAACCTCCTAAATCTTATCAGTAAATGAAAGAATGTCCACCTTCAGACAATAGTATACACTTTATAAATGGTTATGCAAAGAAGAAAAAACAATATTATGAGATTTAACTGTTTTTACTGCAAACGATTTCATTTGTTTCTTATAGACTATCGTAATCCCAACTAACCTTAATTAATATTTATTATTATATATAGAGAATATTTCTATAAAAACAAAATAAATCCTTTCTTCCTTCATATAAAAATGTGGCTGAACAGAGAAGCGTTTCTCCTTATCAGCCACATGTATTTCCTAAATACCCTCGTTAAAAGTTCATTAATTGCGGTCAAAAGTTTATTATAAGAAATAATGCTTAATTGTTTTGATTGCATGATCTTTCATAATAATGTTTCCATATTCTTTTAGCCTATGGACGGTTAATGTTGATGGACTTCCATATTCAGCCAATATCGCCACCAAATTGTCAATATCTATGTCCTGATTGTCATTTAATAATAAATAGTATTTATTGTTATAGTTTACAATCATACCGCCATTAATCTGGAGATGTACTAAATACTTTGCACATTGGATAATATCCTCAAATGAATCATACTCATAAATGATATCAAAGTTTTCATCTAGTTTCACTTGCATCTCGATATAATCATCCGAGAAATCCTCATCTATTTCATTTTCAGCTTGGCTGTTTGTAACGATTACAACCATCCCTTGAGCATGAAGTGAATATACTTCGACAGCGATTGGTCCATGCGCCTTAAATCCCAATTCTTCACTTGCTTCATTCATCATATCCCTAAACAGTTGATGAACTTTTAACGAATCCTTCCAAAGATCTTCTTTTGTTAGACCTCTGTCTTTTAAATCATCAGTTGTTAAAAAAATTTTTATTTTGTCATAGTTCAGTCGCTCTAGCCGCATCCCATACCCTCCTGCCGTCAGAACGCTCTATATAAAATCATCATATGAATTTTATATGAGATGGTTCTAATATTTTTTTACAGTTTACACTCTGTTCTAAAATTAGACAAGCATTCAAACTTGAAAAACATCATCCTATTTCTTCCTATAATCAATTTTCACATTATATTTTTGTTATTTTTTAATGGCTATTTTCGTGAAATTTGTTACTTTTTATAAGAAGTCGTTATGATTATTCATTTTCTCGTGCAGCGCTCGCTAAGGAGGGGTACACCTATCTCACACCTCTCGCTTGAGTCTTGCCCTTACGCACCAATAATGTTAAATGGAACCGAACATATTATTTATACTCCAATTTATTTCTTATTTCGATGTAATGTGCTTCCGCTGGTGCTCCAAGTCGCAGAGGGAGACCTGAAGTCCCATATCCATTACTTATTAATAAAATTGATTTTTTTAATCTATGAACCTTCCCTTTTTTATATAAGCCATATCCAAACAAACGGATTTGTCCTCCATGCTGGTGTCCACTTAGAATCAAAGCTATTTCATCTTGTTTTTCCACTTTTTGATATATATCAGGATTGTGACTTATGAGTAGTTTAAAGGCTTTTTGCGGTACATTATCCAACGCTAAATCTAATCTATCTTTTTCCTCGCTCATATCTTCTACACCTATAAGATATATGGTTTCTCCACTATTTGTTGTCAAGCTCTTTGATGTATTATTTAACAATATAACATGATATTTCTTTAACCATTTTTCAAGATTTTCTTTCCCAATTTCATAATCATTGTTGCCAAAAACAAAATATGTAGGAGCAATATTTTGAAGCATTTTTATATTTTCCTCTATCCTTTTTTGTGGAACACCTGATTCAGACAAATCTCCACCAATTATGACCAAATCAATAGAGTTCTGTACTTGCTCAAGTAAGCTTGATGATATTACCCTACGATGAATATCTGAAATAAAAAAGATTTTGAGCGGAGAAAAGCTCTTTGGCAGATGCTCAAAAGTGAATGTATGTTTTGTCAGGTTATTTTCTAGGCCGTTTCGATACATCATCAAAATAAAAAAAAGCATTCCTATTATTAAAAAAACGATAAAAATAATCATATTATATTTTGCCCCCTGACTTTTTCTCAAATAAGCTAATATACCATATAATAGCATATTTTGGAGATTCGCATAAAAAATAGACCAACTCAGGTTGAGTCGGTCCGTGCCTATTATTATTTAGTATTTCCTATTTACTTTCATGAAACAGATTAATATCAAACTCATTTTTCATCATCGTATAAACTTCATGCCTATTTTGCCATTGTGAAGGTTTATGCCATAAATCTTTGCTTTTTTTAATAACTTCACATCTTAGATTATGATACTCCGTTTCTGATTTATCTTCTTTCTTTTTAAAATATTGAGCGGTAGCATACCCAGCAACAATTACTAAAATAATAAATGTATGCAAGGAATTATCAAAAATTAAATGAAAAATCATTGCAAGCTCTCCACCGTTCGGTTTTATAATAAACGAATATAAATATACGATATAGCCCATTAATAAAACGAATGTCATAAATTGAGTTTGAAAACATTTCCGTTTATACGCTTCGAATTTTCTTTTACGCTCTACTAAATTTTGAAGCATTTTTTTTGTTGGCTCATCTGTATGATGGTTTAGCTGCTGAATTTTTGTTTCGATTTTCAACACATCCCCTCTACAAAGGTCTTTATACCATTGTATGAGGTCGTCCAAATAGATATGAATTAACCGACTGACTTGATAAAATTATCGAATAGGGATTTTTAGCTCCTGTCCAACATAAATTTCATTTCCATTAATCCCATTATATTGACGAATAATATCCTCGCCAGTGCGACTATTATAATATTTAATCGCGATATTAAATAATGTCTCACCTGGTCCAACAGTATGTGTTTTAACTTCTTTATATTGTATATCATTTTCATTTTCTGTTGATATTCCCGTCTTATCTTCTACTTTTGAACTTTCATCCGTTTTATTTTCAACATGTGTTTCCTCTTCTTTTTCCCTTGTATCAGCTGTGTTTGTTTCATTTGTTTTCTCTTCGACTTCTCCAGTTTCTTCAGTAGGAGAAACTTCTTCTGTAGAAGTTGTTTCTTCAATTAAAGATGGAGCTGATTCTTGCTCTTCCTCAACGTCCATATTTGATGTTCCTTCATTTGAAATATAGACCGTTTCTCCACTAGGAGAATTATTATTTTCTGTTAATATCTTCCCATCATTTCCGTAATAGAGAAATAATATCAATACTAATACAGGTAAGAGAATAAACACTCCTCCCAAAAAGCTAATTAATGGATATCTCTTTTTCTGCTTAGCTTTTTTCGCTTTTTCATTGTGCACTTCGCTTCTAGATGGATATGCACCATTTATCTCTTTATATTCATCAATCATTCTTGAACGTAAATTTTCTGCTTGATCAGGGCTTTTATTATAATCACTCATTATCTCTTTTCACCCCTTTAAGAAACTTCCTTCTAATTTGAATCGCAAATACTAAATCAATAATAAAATGTGCTATCATCGTTGAATAGATCGTATTTGTCAGTTCGTAAACAATACCTAAAAAAAAGCTAACTGCAACAACCATGATAAACAAAACGATTTTTGTTACATATCTAAAATGTAAAATCGCAAAAATAAGACTAGCAATCAATAGCCCGAAATGCGTTTGAATTATTCCGCGGAACAACAATTCCTCTGAAAAAGCAATTAGAGCAGTTAAAAAAATTATATGCAGAACATTTCGGTTTTTGAAAATTTTTTCATTCACTCCACCATCATCAAGCAAATGGGAAGGTAATAACTTCATCATGATATAATCTATAATTATGACAATTAGTGCAGTAATGAAACCAAATAGTAAAAAGTTATTATCCTTATATTCCCATACCTTCAAAAAGTCATTTCTATCTTTGAATAAGAAAATACTCATTACAATGGATATAATTATTAATAAAAATTGCGTAAAATATAAACTTTGAAGAACCTGTTTATCTGATAATTGTTTGATTTGTTCGCTTTGATTTTTATACAACTAACTCTCACTCACTTTACGAAATATCACCTTCAATTCATGTTCCCAATCCATTTTCCTCTCATTTTCAAGTAATAGAGGAACCGTTGTTTCTTCAAAGCTTGAAAAATCAACGCCACAGTGGTCACAACAATTTACTGGTTTTTGTTGTAAATCTTCATCGAAATATGATAACAATTTTTTCCGTCTACATTCATTTGTGTTTAACCAGCCAATCATCTTGTTTAGTTTTTCATATTTTATCGCCAACCTATTTTCTATTTCCTTCCAAATAAGTGCAATGATTTTATCGGGCTCGAATCCCAATGGTTTAAGCTTTTCTACATAATTTTCAGTATAACGCCACTGCGTTTCAGTTAATCCGATTTTTTCACTTATGAATTCAAATGATAGTGATTCGTTCGTATTACTTAAAACGTCATAAACAAGTCGATACAATTTTTCATACGTAGGAAATTCAGATTCAACAAGTGACTTTGGAATTTCATAATCGGATTGGGTTAGTAGCGTTATTGCAATACTCGGTAATCCATCACGACCTGCTCTGCCAATTTCCTGCATATATGATTCAATCTGAGATGGGAAATGGAAATGTATAACATAACGGATATTTTGCTTATTAATTCCCATTCCAAATGCATTTGTACAGCAAACTAGGCGAAGCTGGTCATATAAAAATTGTTGTTGGATCAATATCCTCTGCTCTGGTTCCATTCCCCCATGATAATAACCTACACCTCTTATTCCTTTATCTATCAATACTTCAGCTAACCGTTCTGCCCATAATCGACTAGAGCAATAAATAATCCCAGGACCTTTTAAAGCTTGTACTAACCGATGAACTTCATCTATTTTTTCATCAATTGACGATATAGGTTTTATCATTAGAGCAATATTTGGTCGATCTATCGAATAAATAAACTTTTCACTTTTTTCATTGAACTGTAATATTTCTTGAATATCTTTTATAACTTCCTTTGTTGCTGTTGCAGTTAAGGCTAAACAAGGAGGAGAATTAAGTTGTTTCCTTATTAAGCCTAATTTAGAGTAGTCTAAGCGAAAATCATGTCCCCACTGGGATATACAATGGGCTTCATCAACTACAAATAAAGAAATCTTTATCTTTTTCAATGCCTTAAATACATACTCGTTTTGTAAAATTTCAGGAGATACAAATATGTATCGATACGAATATAAATTATCTAAAGTTTCTTTTCGTTTCATAAAAGGGACTGTACTATTTAAGGCAATAACTCTTTTTTCCCCTCTTAATTTTATTTGTTCAACCTGATCCTCCATAAGCGAAAGTAAGGGTGATACGATTAGTACGACTCCAGGTAATATATATGCTGGGAGCTGATAGCAAAGAGATTTCCCAGCTCCAGTAGGTAGCATTGCAACAACATCATTTCCGTTAAGAACTGACTGAATAATTTCACTTTGCCCTGGTCTAAAATCTTTTAAACGAAAATAGGTATTAAGGATTTGGTGTAGGTTGTTTTTCATTCGTACCTCCCGATCAAAGCATAAGCTAAACGAATTTGAAAGTAGCTATATTGATCGTTTAAGTATTCCTTTACTTGTTTTAAACGATGTGTTTGAATAGTATCAATTGCATTTTTTATTAAATGGTAATCAGCCTCTGATAAAAAATTGTCAGGTGTATACGTTTGATCGTGCAAAGTTATCTCTACGATATGATCCTCTATTGTACTTTCCTTTAATCCACGTAAACGTGCTATCTCCTGAATACTTGCTCCAGCTTCTAAATACGAAAGAGTGACTTCTGTTGAAGCAGTGAGTGTAGTTTTCAATTGAACATCCTTCGTTATCTCATTAAAAACCTTATATTCTTCTGGTTTTTCTTGGATTTGCTGAATGATATAATGTACGACGTTCCAAAATTCCAAATAGACATAAGTCGGGTCATCCTTCATCGTTAAAGCGATTTGCTCAAAGGTTTCACCAATTCTATTGTTTGATGTTAATCTTCGAATAAAAATTTCTGCATGTCTATCTGATGACATTTGTAACAACTGATGTAACTCACTATATAATTGATTAACAAGATCCTCTACTTGATTTCGGTTATCCTTAATAAATTTTTTTACCCAAAATAAATCTTCCTGATTTTTTGTAATTGGTAAATAATTCGTATTTTTATAAACAAAATTCGACAAAACTTGAATAAGTAAGGGAATTCTCCTCCAGAAAATGCGACTTGTATCACCATATACCCATCCATTGAGGTGAGTAGGAAATGGCTTTGCTGCCAAACAATCCTTCAGATACGAAATTCCTTGTGTCGTTAGAACAAAGTGTTGTTCTTCTTTTTCTTTTATTAATTGCGCTTTAACCAAATCCTCACAATGTGTTATAACCAATTTTCTTGATAATTTAGGAAATAGGCCAAACATCATAGATAAATTAAAAAGTTTGCCATCTTGAATTGTTTGTGAAGATTTTTTCCCATTAAGTAAATGATAAATAGCAGAGACAGTTCGTTCTCCTTTAAAATGACTAAGACAATGAAGTAGGACGATATGTAAATAACTATTGTTCATTTTATCACCTACAATGTTTGACAATTTTCGATACACCTTTATTTTATCAAATTTACTGTCGTACGTTTACTATTATGTATAATTTCTTCATCACTTTTAACAAGTCAGACACATATTATTTTGAATATAGACTTTCAAATGACCAAGATTTGTCGACCTTTATCCTTTGGTTCCATCTTAGCTAATAGCATGACCTTAACAATGGAAATTTTGTGAAAAGCAACATAACCAACGTTTTTTTATTGAAAAGTCCAAAAATCCGATTTACAATACTAGTTAGGCACTGTAAAGTAATACAATATGTATTACTTGAATTCATTATTTTAAGTACTATCATATGAACATATGGTATTAATCTTATCAGGAGGTTTGTTTTAAATGGCAAAATATACAATCGTAGACAAGGACACTTGCATCGCATGTGGTGCATGTGGCGCTGCTGCACCAGATATTTATGATTATGATGATGAAGGTATCGCTTACGTTACCTTAGATGATAACCAAGGTATTGTAGAAGTTCCAGAAGTACTTGAAGAAGATATGATGGACGCATATGAAGGTTGTCCAACAGATTCAATCAAAATTGCAGATGAAAAATTTGATGGTGACGCATTAAAATTTGAATAGATGCTGGGGTTTCATTGTATCAGACGAGCCCATTAAAAAATAAAAAGAAAAAACCTCTGATAAATCTGAGGTTTTTTTCTTTTGACTAGGTTCGTTAATTAACTTTGTTACTGTAAGAAACAATTTATAAAAACCTTTTTAATGGATTAGTAATTGATTTGTTAACCATGTTTTAATTTTTGAAATTAATGCTGCGAGTAAGATTGCAACAATTACCCCTTTTATTAAGTTAAAAGGTAATATAGCTGCGACAACAAGTTGTTTTAGTGACTCTTGAGACATTGCTGGCAT
Organism: Metabacillus sp. 22489; assembly: GCF_052044855.1. Classification (NCBI taxonomy): domain Bacteria; kingdom Bacillati; phylum Bacillota; class Bacilli; order Caryophanales; family Bacillaceae; genus Metabacillus; species Metabacillus sp. 22489. Next base: position 16,383 of record NZ_JBQENT010000057.1, on the reverse strand, counting down.
ATTTAAAAATAATGTATAAGCTGGCATAAAGACATAATAATTTAAAATGCTCATAACGATTGTCATCAATAAAGTACCAATTGTTAATCCTATAAAAAGTCCCTTCATACTTCTAAAGCGTCTAAAAAATACAGCTGTTGGAATGATAAATATAGTTCCAGCAATAAAGTTAGATATTTCCCCCACAGGAACACCTGTCGCACTTCCTTGAATTAAATAATGTAGTACATTTTTTATTACTTCAACCATTATTCCAGCTGCAGGACCAAATACAATTGCAGCAATTAAAGCTGGTACATCACTAAAATCAATCTGCAAAAACGTTGGAAATCCTGGAAATGGAAAATCAAGCATCATAAGCAGATAAGCAATGGTACTTAACATTCCTACTGTTACATTTTTTCTGACACGACTTTGTTGCATTATTGACTCTCCTTTTCTGATCGCACTTGAAAAAGAGAAAGTTCTTGTTTTAGACATAATAAAAAGCCCCAATAATTAGATGTTTCTCAATACATAACATCTCAGGTTGGGGCATTGTTGTAGACATGTCTAAATAAACGTTAAACTATGAAAAATTTAAACGTTTGAACCTCCATCTTCTCTCATCCAGACTTTACTGTCGGTTCCGGAATCTCACCGGATCATGCCTTTTCTTGCAGGCTCGCGGACTTCAAAATTTCTACTGTTATCAGCTAAAGCTAAAATTCGCTCTACTAACAGCATCCCCAACAAGATTAACTTAGGGATTAATCCATTTCTTCACCGCCGGTCGGGAATTTCACCCTGCCCCGAAGATTGATCATATTTTTTTCATAAGTATATAACGAAATAGATGATTTGTATATTAATTTGCTTAGGAAAAATGACTATATATAATAGAAGGAATTAGGAAGCGTTTTCAATTATTTTAATTAAAATGAATTAAACTATGGAGTATTTTATATGAAGTACAATTGTAAAAAACAATGGAAGCTATCTAGAAATAAGCACCTAATATCTAGTGTTTATACTGCCAGTTGTCCCCACCAATCACTTCTTCTTAAAAGCTTTTATTATAGGTGGGGATAACTGCCAGTATAAATGTGCCTACGTTATGTATTAGGGTTAATAACCAATACTTGATTAGGATAAATGGTTTCATTTATCAATTGGTTATTCTTTTTAATTGAATTTGCATCGGTCTTATATTCATTCGCAATTGACTGTAGTGTATCACCTTTTTGCACAACATAGGTTTCCATTTTATTTACATAAACAACTAGCTTATCACCTTCATAAATCAGATCAGACTGAAGTTGATTCCATTCTTGTATGGCTTGAACCGAAACTTTATATTTCTGTGAGAATTCCCATAATGTATCTCCCTTTTTAATTGTTACTACTTGTTTATTGCTCTCAGTATCTTTTTTTTCTTGTTTTATACTACTTCTTCCCACTATTGAATTATTCATTTCAGTCTTCATCGCTTTATGCTTAACAGCTTGTTCTTCGGAAGTTGGATTTTCAATGTTTTTATTTGCTGATACAGAATTACTTGGTAATTCAAAGACAAATAACGGATCAAGCGCATTATTTTTTTCAGCGGTCCATTCTCCTTTATGTAATTCAAAATGAAGGTGAGTCCCCCTTGATACCCCAGTATTTCCAATAATACCTAGTAGCTGTCCTTTATTTATAGTCTCTCCTTCTTTAACTAACCTTTTACTGAGATGAGCATAAACAGTTTCATACCCTTCAGGATGTTGTACAAAAACAACATGTCCATAAGAATCAGAATAATAGGACTTAGAGACAACTCCATCTGACACAGAAATTATTTCCGTTCCTTCAGGTGCTGCAATATCAACACCTTTGTGATTCCCATTTCTAGTACCAAATGTATCTGTTATTTTCCCTCCATGAACAGGCTGAATCCAGTGTTGCTCCAACTCGTCTATGTATGATTTAGCAAAAGCAATCTTTTGATTCCCAACCGCCGTAACAAATACTATAGCAACAATCAACAAAACCATATGTTTTATACTTTTCAACATTTCATTCTCCCCCTACATTTTTTGCTCTTCGTCATGGTCTAACAGTGATCATCTTAGAAGTTAACCTGACCACACTTCACCAGCATGCACTACTTTCGTACAATTATGCTTAGGCTTGAATTCAATAATAGGACAACAAAACAATTTACTCTTTTTTAAACTACACGTCCATTGTATGTAGACGGGTTATAAAAAAGAACAAGTGTAGTATATAACATAATTTTCCACATTATACATCCATTTTGCTCTTACAGTATTTCTTTTATAAAATTCATTTTTTTATTTAAATATAAAAAAGAGGCTCATATACAAAGAGCCTCTTAATGTTCTTCAATTGGGTTTGGTGAAAACGGTACTTCAATTGGGTGTGCTACATCCATAACACCAATATGATTAATATCAATTCCTTTAAAATAGACTGTTTTAAAACCAAACTCTTTTGCGGAAAGCAAAATGGATTCTAACATAATAACAAATTCTTGATTATCCTCAAATTTGCTGCCAGCTTCAAATTCTACTTCTAATTGCTCGCCGTTTTCAAAAATATTTTTTATTATAATATGATTGACTATTGTTGGCTTTAGTTCATGATCCAATCCAGTTTTCATCGCATCTATTGCTTGTTCAATAGAATCATATGAATTTGGAGAAGGTACTAGAAGCTTTTGTGTTTCTTCACTGTATTGGTAAAGAAAATACGCCTTCTTTAATTCTTTCTGCATTTCTACTTCATTTTTCACACCATAATTCGAAAGCTCTATTCCTTGTTTATCATTTGTATATAAATTTGCTTTTTTATAATTATCCCATCTAAACGTTTCAATTACAGAATTTAGAAATAACGTTTCTTCACTGCTTCCGCTTATCTGTACATCTTTATGATAATCAATATTAACCTCTTCATTATTTGTTTCTTCATCTATTTCTGCCCCTGATAATTCAAAGGAGATAGGTCCAAGCTCATCACTGTAAATCTCCGGTTTTATTTCCTCTATTACCTCGATCTTTTTCTTCTTATCATTTAATTCAAGACTTACCGGTAAAATTAGCTCCGCCTGATCATTTGTAAAGCCTACAGTTATTATATCTTCTGCTTCACTTGCCTTTGTCACAAATGTTTCTTTCTGATCTTCCATCAATACTTGATTTAGTTGATGGTCAACATCTTCATTCTTATCATTTGAAATAGTCTGTTCACTCGCTTGACCATCATCCTGAACTGCTGTCTCGATTTTTGCCTTCTCTGAATTAGATAAATCCATTGCAGTTTCTTGTTCTTTTGCACCTTGTTCCAGAATAAGTGGTGTTAATATTGCGATAAGGAATAGTGCAGCAGCAGTTGCTATCGAAGGCGCAATCCAATTTTTTTTCTTTTTTCTCGATTGTATTTTAAATTGAATAGACTGATAAATCTCATCTGCAGTTTGTTTATCTTTGACAAGTGGCATTTGATTTAAAAGACGTTCAATCTGTTTCTCATTCCAATCCGGTTTTTTCAATTGAATGCCCCTCCTTTTCAGAGATGCTAATCATATGTTTTTGTAAATGTTTTAACGCTCTGTGTTGTGTCGTTTTAACCTTGCTAGTTGTCCAGCCTAATGCTTCAGCAGTTTCAGTTATCGATAGGTCTTGCAAATATCTTAAAATAAGCACGGAACGCTGATCTAACGTACAATGATCTAACGCACGATACATCCATTGGATCTGTTCATTTTGTAACGCAATTTCATCTGGTAATGGCTGATGATCTTGAATTTGCTGTTTATCCCAATCAAATTTATCGATAATTCTTTGCCTTATTGTCTTTTGTTTGCGAAAGCTATCAATTGCCACATGCCTAGCTATAGAAAATAGCCAAGTCTTCTCACTACTTCTACCTTCGAACTTATCATAAGCTTTTAATACACGTATATATACTTCCTGAACTAAATCTTCAGCTTGTTCACGATTTTTCACCATATAAAATAAAAATTGAAATAAATCATGATGATAATTACTATATAATCTTTGAAAGGTATCCTCCATGAATGCCCCTCCATTTCTAAATTAGTCGAAAAGGAATTAAAAAAGTTGCAAAATAGCAACCAGAAATATTAATGTAATATTAATGTAACATTTGTAATTAACTAATATTTACTTTAGCATAATTTCTATCAAACTACGAATAGATTTTTCTATTATTTACTAACTTTTAAATTCCTTAAGCAATCAAAAAAATAGACTCACCACTTTATAAAGTACCAACTAGTGGTGAGTCGTTGTCCTTCGACTTTTCTGTATAGAGGAATTATTCTTTAGAAGGTTTTGTTTTAAAGACTAATGCGCTTCTTTCATATTCAATATCACGGACACCTAAACGATAATTAATAACTCTTGCTATTGCAAAAAGATAGTCAGATAATCGGTTTAGATAAATCAAAACATTCTGATTAATCTCTACTTCTTTTTGCAAAGTGACTGTACAACGTTCTGCTCTTCTAACAACCGTTCTTGCAATATGTAATACTGCTGACGCACCACTACCTCCAGGCAAAATAAACTTTTCAAGCTCTGGTGCTTCCTTAACATAATGATCAATTCGTTCTTCAAGATATTCCACCATTTGAATAGTCGTTTTATAAGGATATTTTTCTTTTACAACAGCTAAGTCTCCTCCACAATCGAATAATTCATGCTGGATCTTTACTAACTCTTGATAAATATCAGCAAACTGCTCATCCTTTAACAATGTCATTGCTTGCCCAATAAAGGAGTTTGCTTCATCTATCGTTCCATATGCCTCCACACGTATGTCATCTTTCTCAACTCTTCCTCCTATAATGCTTGTTTGCCCTTGATCACCTGTTTTTGTATATAATTTCACTTCATCCACTCCTAGTAATAAATTCATATTTAGTTTATTGTATTTCTTACTACCTTTTAGCTTTTTGAAGTGATATCTTTCATACAGTTAGTTATAATATTTAAGTCTAGTCTGTTTTCAACTTTAAAACTGTATTAATGTAATTTGAAAGCAATAGGTTATAGGTCCATTCCATGTTCCTTATGAAACAAGATTGTTCGGCAAAATCATTCAGCTTCCAACTTTTTTCGTGGTAGGATGATACTAAATGTCGTACCTTCACCTATTTTACTATGAACTTGAATTTTACCATGATGTGCTTCAACGATATTTTTAGCAATCGCTAAGCCTAATCCTGTTCCTGATCTTCCACGAGTCCTTGCTTTATCTGCCTTATAAAATCTTTCAAAAACAAAAGGTAAATCCTCTTCTGGAATACCACTACCTGAATCCTTAACGCGAATCATTAAACCATTTTCCTTCATATCAACATTAATAATTACGGATCCATTTTCAGCTGTATGCCTTATTGCGTTATCAACTAAATTCGTTAAAACTTGTTCGATTCGATCTGGATCAAAAACGTACTCTTTTTCAACTAATTGAATTTTCCCCTCGATATATATCGATTTTTCTCTCGCAATACCTTGGAATTTCCGTACAATTTTATCGATAAATTGTTCAACGTTTACGGTCTCATGATTTAACGTAATATGCCCGGCTTCCATTCTCGCTAAATCTAATAGATCGTTTACTAATCTTCCCATTCGTAATGATTCATCATATATAATTTGCGCAATTTCCTTTTTTTCTTCCTCAGAGCTTGCAATATCATCGACGATCGCTTCACTGTATCCTTGGAGCATTGAAATTGGAGTTCGTAATTCATGACTAACATTTGCAATAAAATCTTTTCTTAATTTATCCAAACGGCGTTCCTCTGTCATATCTCTAAGAACTGCAACTGCTCCACGAACATATGATTGATTATATAAGGGACTCATAAGTATAACCCAGCTTCTCCCTTGTAAAGTTATTTCATGAGCCTGTTCCTTATTCATCGTAACAACATATTCAAATAACTGTTTCACTTCAATAGGGAGCTCTTGATGTTTTTGAACATTCTTTCCTTGCTCAAAGTACCAAGCTTGTAAAAAACGTTCGGCAGGTGGATTTGTAATGAGAATTGATCCATCAATATTTAACGTAATAACTCCGTCAGCCATGCTACTTAATATATTTGTTAAATGTTCCTTTTCCTGACTTAACGCATTTATATGAAACTTTAATTGTTTTCCCATTTGGTTAAATGCAATTCCTAAATCACCAATTTCGTCATTTGACATTATCGGTACACTAGTATCAAATTCGCCTCTAGCTAAGTTTTGTGCTACTTCCTTCATTTTTCTTAACGGATACGTAATCCTTGTTGAAAGAAAGAATGCAAAAATAGTTGTTAAGACAATCGCTATGCCTGCAGCTAATAAGATAAATTGTGTTGTATGTTTTGTTGTTTCCTGAACAGCCAGCAAAGACTGGGAAATAAATACCGCACCATTTTCATTATCCTTATCTTTATATGGTATTCCGACAATGAGTACTTCATCTTCATTATTCTCTACCTGATTTATAGTGTTAACCAAATTCGTTCGTTTACTTACTTCTTTTCGATCTGTTAAAACCTTTCGTAATTCAGGATCATTTTGTATATTTTTATATTGCAAATGAGGGATTTTATCAGACTTATTTGACAAGATCTCGTTTTCCTTTTCATTCTCGATAATAAGGATATCTGTTAAATCATCTGTCAATTCCCTTGAAATAGATATTGCTAAATCTCGATCCTGATGCCTTTCCATTATATTCGATACTTTTGTCGCCAATTGATTTAATTCTTCCTCAGCAACATTAACATGATAATTTTCAATAAACTCAAGCATCAAAACAGTTAGGACGAATAAGACAAACGAAACTAATAACAATATTGTTGCCCATAATTTCCCAACAACACTTCTAAATAGAATCATGCATTAGTAACCTCAAACTTATATCCTACTCCCCAAACGGTTACAATCATTTTTGCAGCTTCTGGAGATACTTTACTTAGTTTTTCACGAAGTCGTTTTACATGTGTATCAACTGTTCTTAAATCACCAAAAAATTCATATTGCCATACTTCCTTTAATAATTTTTCTCGGTCATACACCTTATCTGGTGTTCTTGCTAAAAAGTATAAAAGTTCATATTCTTTCGGTGTTAAACTTACTTCAGACCCATCCGCTGTAACCCGATGAGCATCATGATCAATTGATAGATGTGGGAAAACAATAACATTTTTTGTTTTCGTTTCTGTTTTTAAATATGAAGTTTGAGAAGCTCGACGTAATAAAGCTTTTACACGGAGTACAACTTCACGAGGACTAAATGGTTTTACAATATAATCATCTGTTCCAACCTCAAAGCCTTGAACACGATTTGCTTCTTCTCCTTTTGCAGTAAGCATAATAATCGGAGTGGCGATTTTTTCTCTTAACTTTTTGCAAACCTCAATCCCATCAATTCCAGGCATCATAATATCAAGCATGATTAAATCGAAATCATTATTTAATCCTAATTCAAGTGCCTCTGTTCCATTCTCAGCTTCGATAATCTCATAATTTTCTCTCTCTAAATACATCTTTAACAAACGACGGATTCTCTCTTCATCATCTACAACTAATATCTTTGCATTATGGTTCTCTTCCATTTTATCTGCCTCCTAAATTTAAAGCCTCAATATATTCATGTTGAATTGGAGCAATTTTAACATATTAGTAAAAAGCCTTCACTGCAAGAGAGTGAAGGCTTTAATAGCAGTGTACTACAAAATTTCTTACTTTTACACTTTTTATATTACTTTCTCTCTAGTTTTTACATTTTTCTCTTATGCATAAGAATGCAAGCCTGCAATAACTAAGTTCACGAAAATTAGATTAAACATGATGATAGCAAAACCAATGACTGCTAACCAAGCAGATTTTTCACCATGCCACCCTTTCGACAGTCGCAAATGTAAGTATGCTGCATAAAATAACCAAGTTATTAGGGCCCATACTTCTTTCGGATCCCAACCCCAAAAGCGTGTCCAGGCAATTTGCGCCCAAATCATCGCAAATATTAGAGCACCTAATGTAAAGATTGGAAACCCGATAGCAACAGAACGATAACCTATTTCATCCACAAGTTCAAGGTTCACATTTTTAGTAAACGGCTTGATTACTGCAGATATTCGTTTTCTAAAAATAAGTCTTAAGATACCATATAATATTGTACCAATTAAAACAGACCAAATAACAGTATTTAGTTTTGCAGCTGAGATAAGTGCTGGTAATTCAAGAAGTGGTTCAAAGCGTCCTTCTGTTACTAATTCGCCCTCGTTCGGTCCTACAAGTGCAGGCAATTGAAAAGACATAACCGCTTCTTTTCCTTCTTTATCCACCCAGTTAAAATCCGCTTGATAATCAAAACTTCTAAAGATAGTTGTAATAAGGATAAATCCAAGGGTTACAACTAACACATACATAATACTCTCTAGCCAAAACGTTTTTTTCGACGATTTCTTTTGGTCTACTACAGTCACTAAGTGAATAATTCCAGCAATCGCACTAATAGCTAAAATCGCTTGACCAAGTGCAGCTGTCGTTACATGAATATATAACCAATGACTTTGCAATGATGGAATTAATGGTGTAATGTCTGACGGAAACATACTCCCATATGCAATTAATAAAAGAACAATCGGTAATGTAAACAACCCTAAAATTGCAACTTTATAAATGAAATATAGAATAATAAAAGCTAGAACAAGCATCATCCCAAATGCTGTAGCAAACTCAAACAAGTTACTTACTGGTGCATGCCCTGAGGCAATCCACCTAGTAATAAAATAGCCGATATTTGCAATAAATCCAGCAATGGTTGTGCCAACAGCTAAAACTGTCCATTTACTTACTTTTTCTATTTTTTTTCGCTTATCGCGTATTGAACCTCCAAATAGAAAAATGGCCACTAAATAAAGGATAAAAGCAATTTCAAGTAATGTACTACTTAGTGCTGCCACATTTTCCCCTCCTTTATGACTCGTCCTTCTGTTCCTTTGGTATTGTTAGCGCTGTATCTTTGAATATAGTTTTCATTTCATTTTGAATTCCATACCAGTTTTTGTTAGTATGTGCTGCGATTAATATTTCATCTTCACTCTTCTTAATCCATATTCTTCTGTGATTCCAATACATCCCCTGAATTACACCTATCATAAAGATTGCTCCACCAAGTCCTAAAATCCACAGTGTTAAATCTTTTCTTACAGTAAGAGCTGTTAAATTTTTCGTTTCTACATTTTCAAATTTCAGCTTATATTTGTTATCACCATTTGGTTCAATCGTTTGCTGAATTGCAACAAAGCTTGTCTCACCTTCTGGTTTATCTGGTGTAATCATATTAAAAACAAATGCAGGATTATTTGGTACCCTCGTTTTTGTTGCAGGTTCGCCATCATCATCAAAATAGAAATCTGGTAAATATGTTGCGATTTCAACCTTATATCCATTTCCTAAATCGTATTCCTTTTGTGGATCAAGTAAATCAACTGTTATTTGCCCAAAGCTTTCTTCTGTTTCTTTATCTATTAAACTAAAGGTCATCTTATTTAGTTCATTCAGTTTATAATCTACTTGATAGAGAGAAAAAGAATCAAATTTCAGCGGTTCATTTACTCGAATCTGTTTTTTCTGAATTTCTTCAAGTTCTGGTGTTGCACCGTGAACGATCTCTCCCTTTCTTTCATATAAAATAACGTTCGATTGAAAGTTTTTCACAACGCTTCCATCACCGACACGTGAAATTGCATCTTCAAAAACTTCATCTTCTTTATCTTTCTCGTAAACTTCCATTATAAATTTTTCGTTTTTTAAATAGTATTTCCCATCAGTACCAGGAATAACTGCTGTTTCTCCTTCTCTTAGCCAAAGAACCTCATCTACATACATCCCTGGAACAAATCTAAGCATCGCACCTATTAAGAAAATAATTAATCCACAGTGGTTTACATAAGGACCCCACCTAGAAAACCTTCCTTTTTCCGCAAATATATTACCATTCTCTTCTCTAATTTTATAACGTCTAGCAGCTAGACGTTCTTTAATCATTTCTGCTGGTAACTCATTGGTTTTCGTAGCGCTAAAAAGCCTTTGTCGCTTCATGAATGATTCATGTCTCGTTACACCTTGCTTTTTTAAAGCACGATAAAGCGGGACAAAGCGATCTAGACTTGCTATAACAAGTGAAATACCTAATGAAGCGACTAAAACCATATACCACCATGAACCATATAAATTGTGAAATCCTAACATATAATAAAGCTGACCTAGAATACCGTATTCATCTTTGTAAAACTCACTTGCAGTTACAGTTGGTGGGATATATAGCTCCTGTGGAAAAACAGTCCCTAATGCAGATGCAATAAGTAGAAGCACAATAATCCAAACCCCTACTTTAACAGACGAAAAGAAATTCCAAATTTTATCAACAATTGTTTTTTTATATGTTTGTGAACGTCTTGCTGAACCATCATATTTCATATCCAGTAATTTTTTTGAATCAGTTTTCTCACGAACCGCGATTGTATTTCCGCATGATTCACATAATATTGTTCCTTCTGGATTAACATGACCACACTCACATTTTACCTTATTCATGCTGAAAACTCCCCATTTAAGGTTTTATCTCTTCCATAAAGTCCCTTACCATTCTTTCCGTTAATGAACCAGAAGTAATATGTACAACTTTTCCCTCGGGATTGATTAAAAACGTAGTAGGCAAAGGATCAACCCCATATGCATTTAACACTTGTTTATCTTTATCTAAGACGATTGGGAATGATAAATCTAGTTCATTAGCAAAGCTTTCAACTGCAATATTTGACTCTGCTATGTTAACAGCCAATACTTCAACACCATGATTTTTGTAATAATCATATTGGTTATCCATATATGGCATTTCGCGTTCACATGGTTCACACCAAGTACCCCAAAAATTTAAGAAAACGCCTTTACCGCGATAATCTGACAGTCGGTGTTCATTCCCCTCAAGATCCTTTAATACAAAATCCGGGGCAACGCTACCAATTTTCACTTCCTCTTTTGTAACAAAGAAGTTTGAATATAAGGTATACCCAAGTGCACCAATAAGTAGAACTAGTATAATTGAGCGCATAATTAATCGGTTCTTTTTCATTCCGAATTCACCTACTTTTAAACATTCAGTAGAATTATACCATTATCTAAATACATGATTAGTCATTTTTTTTGAAGTTTATGTGAAAAATTACTTTCGTCCGGTTCCATGGTTAGCAAGCGCACGTAGCTGTTTTACTTCATGTGGCGTCAGTTCCCGAGAATCCCCGGTTGCTAATCCCTTTAAATCCAAAAATGCATAACGTTCTCGTTTAAGCTTTTGAACCTGATACCCTATTGCTTCAAACATTCTTCTAACTTGACGATTTCGTCCCTCATGAATTGTGATTTCAACAATACTTGTTTGTTTTTTCTTGTCAATTGAAAGCACCTTGATAACAGCCGGAGCTGTTTTACCATCTTCAAGATGAATTCCCTTTTCTAATTGTTTTATTTTTTCGCGAGGAGGTATTCCCTTAAGCTTTGCTACATAGGTTTTCTCTACCTCATAACGAGGATGCATTAAACTATTTGCAAAATCACCATCATTTGTAAGTAAAAGCAAACCTGAAGTATCATAATCTAATCTACCAATTGGGTATATTCTTTGTTTTATATATGGAAAAAAGTCTGTTACAACCTTTCTACCTTTATCATCCTTTGCCGCTGATATAACTCCAGTTGGCTTATATAGTAACAAATATACTGGTTCCTCACGTTCTAACGGAATTCCCTCAACTTCTATTCGATCTTGGTCACTCACTTTCACCCCAAGCTCTTTAACAACCTTTCCATTCACTTTCACTTTACCTTCTAAAATCATTTGCTCAGCTTTTCTTCTTGATGTAATTCCTGCATGAGCAATCACTTTTTGTAAGCGTTCCATTTCATTCACCTCGTAAACATATTACAGTTTTCCTACCATATTCACAAGTTTTGGATAGTTTCATTTCCAAATCATTTATAGTTATGAAAAATGTGCTTACTCATCATACCATATTTATTAAGATATATCGTTGTCTTACTTTCAATTATAAACAATAAAAATAGACTACCCAAAATCGAGTAGCCATTCTTTAAATATAATATAACAATCAAGAAAATAAGATCGAAACAATAATTATTGCAGCTAATATCCCAACAACATCAGCTAATAGCCCAACCTTTAATGCATCACCCATTTTTCTAATTCCGACAGCTCCAAAATAAACCGTTAATACATACAAAGTTGTATCAGTGCTTCCTTGCATTGTCGCTGCTAATACACCGATAAATGAATCTGGTCCATATGTTGCTATTATATCTGAAGTTAAACCTAATGCCGCAGTTCCTGAAATTGGTCGAATAAACGCAAGTGGAACAATTTCAGCAGGAATATGAAGCACTTCTAGTGCAGGCTTCATTACATTCATTAGTGCCTCTAATGCCCCTGATGCGCGGAAAATGGAGATTGATACAAGCATTCCGACTAAATAAGGAATTATCGAAAAGGAAATTTTAATTCCTTCTTTCCCACCTTCAACAAAAGTTTCATAGGTTGGTACTTTTTTTACAGTTCCATAGATTAAGATAAAACCAATTATAATTGGGATTAACCATAGTGAAATAATATTAATTATCCCCATATCTATCACCCTTTTCTCTTTCTACGATAATAGAAGAAACGATCAATAAGGATAGCTCCGATTGTGGAAATACATGTTGCAAGTAACGTCGGTCCGACAATGCTCGTTGGATTTGCAGAATCATAGGTAATCATGATGGCTATGACTGTTGTTGGAATTAAAGTTAAACTAGATGTATTAATCGCTAAAAAGGTAATCATTGAGCGACTTGCTTTATCAGAATTTCCATTTAAAACCTTTAATTGCTCCATTGCCTTTATTCCTAATGGTGTTGCAGCATTTCCTAAGCCAAATAAATTCGCCATCATATTTGATAGCATATACCCCATTGCAGGATGATCAGCTGGTACCTCAGGGAACAGTCTTGATACAATTGGTTTAAATAGATTTCCAAGCTTTTCAAGCAAGCCAGCTGCCTCAGCGATTTTCATTAAACCTAACCAAAAGACTAGTACACTAATTAGACCTATTGAAATGGTAACTGCTTCTTTTCCACCCTTAAATATTGCTTCATTTACTTGATCCATTGTTCCATTAAACATGGCAAAAACAATTCCGATGACTGTTAATAGCATCCATATTAAGTTAACCATGCTGATTTACTCCTGATGCTATAAAGAATATTCGTTTAAATAATTCCCAAAATGAACCTTTTGGCTTTTCGACTTCTCCATTGTCAAAATACACAGGAACATTTGCCACATTTTTATCAGCTATATTTACAGATAATTCTCCAACAACATTCGGTACATTCTCCACTTTCTTCCAATCCCTCTCAGGTTTTTGTAATTGGATATCAATTTTTACTTTTGATTGCTCCTTGGTTGTTAATGGGAAAACTATATCCCTCTTTATAAATACCTTCCCCTTGTAAAAATCGTTTCCAATTTTATTAAGTGTTCCTTGACCTTTCAATTTAACAAGATCATATTGTTCAAAAGCATAATTGTGTAAATTCATATGGTCTGTCCAATCATCCGGATCATTTAAGGTAACTACTATTGTATTCATCTCATCCTTTGAAGCCGTTGACACTAATGTTCGTTTTGCTCTTACCGTATAACCTGTTTTACCGCCAGTACTATATTTATACATACTTGTTAACAACTTATTTTTGTTACGCCATACTCTATCCCATTTTTCATTTGGATTTGGTGCTCGGTAAACCTTCGTACTTGAAATCTTCCGATATGTTTCGTTCTGCATCGCATACTGAGTTAATATCGCCATGTCATATGCGGTTGAATAATGATCCTCATGATCGTCTAAACCATGTGGATTGGAAAAATGTGTGTTCGTCATGCCAATTTCTTGTGCCTTTTGATTCATCATCACGACAAATCCCTCTAAGCTACCTCCTACATGCTCAGCAATGGCTACACCTGAATCATTCCCCGAGCGCAGCATGAGCCCATATACTAAATCTTCTAGTTTTATTTTTTCACCTTTTTGTAAGTAAAGTGAAGAACCTTCCGCTTGTATTGCCCGTTCACTTACAGTAACAGTTTCATTAAGCTTACCGGATTCTATTGCAAGTATCGCAGTCATAATTTTTGTAATACTTGCTATTCTCATTTTTTTATGAGCATCCTTTTCATAAAGAATTCTCCCGGATTCTTGCTCTATTAAAATAGCAGTTCTTGCGCTAACACCAAGAGCGAGTGTTTGGTGTGGCAAAACGGTCAAAAGTAGGAATAAGATGATCATTCCTGTTGTAACTTTCTTTATGTACGGCAAAACAATCACGTCCTCTTACTTGTTTTGTACAAGTTTATGCAAGTGGACAAAGCTTATGTATGAAAAATTTTCTTAAGCTAGATTCTAACGTTTTAAAATGTAAGTCTTTTATTTCTTTTTGCTATCCAAATATGAATATAAGTTTTAGTAAACGAATCCTGTTTTGCTTTTCACTAAAGATTCGAGTGCCCTTAACTGCATTTTTTCGTACCACTAAATAAAAACCACCCGTGATAACGGGTGGTCAGCTTGTGGAGAAAGGCACTATATTTTCTTCCACAAGCTTTTTTTTTGGTTTATTATTTATTTTTTTCACTGCCTTCCATCATTTTTATGTAAAAAAACAAGGATCGTCACAATTACCCTAGCTTGGCTAGGTGCATGGCGATCTTTTTCATATTCTGACACGCTGCGGTGAGTAACACTTGCTCACTCGCGTTGTGCAAGCCCCGTAACCGGCAATAGCGAAGCCCATGCAGTTCTTTTGAATCTGCGAAGCTTCGCTCGACTTTCTCTTTTCTAAGTTTATAAAGCATTTTTCCGGAAAGGGAGAGTCTGTTTAGGCGTACCTTCTCCTTGAAGTCTTCCCACACATGGCGTGTTATGACCTTTTGTTTGTTTTTTGACCTTGTGCACTCCTTCAGGAGTGGGCATTCCGAACATTTTTTAGCATCCGACTTATATTCTCTATATCCTTCTCTTGTTGTAGTGCGATAAACTAACTCCTGGCCATTCGGACAAACATAGACATCCTTTTCTTTGTCATAAGTAAACTTCCACTTTGGGAAAAGTCCTTTTGTGGGCTGAAATCTTCGGTGGGCAATGACGCCAAAAATACTTCTGTCGTGAAGACCTTTACAAATGGGATTCGTTAAATAACCTGAGTCTAGTGCTACAGCTTCCACTTTAAATCTAAATCGTTCAATCTGGCGATCCAATCTAGAAAGGTAAGGGACAGAGTCATGGACATTTCCAGGAGTAACATAGGCATCAGTTATAATATTAAACTTCATATCCGTTGTTCGGTGGTCAAGGTAACAGAACATTTCCTGCTTGTTATCCCTGGACATAAAGCCACAATCCGGATCGGTTGTACTTTTTCGGATTTCTTTTGTCTCTGTCACCTCCTCTCTATCTTTTAGAGCTTTTTTCCGTGGTTTGATCGGTCTTCATCAATAGCTTTATTGAGTTCATCTATGTATTCACGAGTCTCCATTTCTACTTCTTCACGAGTGAACTTGTGCTTATTGGCATTTGCTTTAAGGTGAGTGGAGTCAGTAAATAAAACTCTTCCACCGACCATTTTATGATTGATAGCTTGAAGGACAATTTCATCAAAGATTTCTTGAAAGATGTTTGTATCCTTAAAACGAGTTCGTCGGTTCCAACTGATGGTTGAATGATCCGGAACGGGGTCATTGAGCTTTAAGCCAAGGAACCATCGGTATGCCACGTTCATCTGGACTTCGCGTTCTAATTGTCGCTCTGAGCGGATGCCATAAAAATAACCAATGAACATCATCTTAAATAGCATAATTGGATCCGAAGGACGCCCGTTTTTCTCTGAATAGAAGGGACGGACTTTCTCCCCAATAAAAGAAAAATCAATGTACTTATCAACCTTTCTTAGAAGATGATCCTCCGGGACCAAGTCCTCAATAAAAACAAATTCAGCTTCATTTTGTGATTCTTTTTTCGGTTTGAACATACCATCCACCATCCTAGTAATATTAACTATATTATATCATATTAACGCGGTGAATTAGTGAAGCAAAAGCAAAAAATAAAGACTGTCGAGAGTTTCTCGACAGCCTGACCACCCGTGATAACGGGTGGTTTTCTCTGCGGCTGAAAGCCTTTGTTACTGACCAAACCCTAAAGGGCTTCTGAACGGTTCCCCATGTGTACTACTTCTACTGGCCAGACCTAAA